>CAZWIN010000004.1:0-29541 GCA_964633855.1 uncultured Chitinophagales bacterium | reverse complement strand
TTTTCTCGTAAACTTTTACGAGCTCTGGTGCCTGACGCATTCCTCCTTTGAAATCCATCGCTGCGCGGAAGAACTTCCCATTTTCTGTCCACAAACCACGCGGAGTGGTCAAGGGTTGATCAACGGCTTTGGGGTCAGGACCATCCTTGGCTCTATTGATATCGTGACCCTCATAAGTGAGCATTCCCGTTTTAGAATCAATGGCATCGGCATATGGGGCACCCAGACGAACAGACATGAGCACAACAGAGTAATCTTTCCCAATCCCAAAGTTCATACCTTTTTGGAGGTTAGCTTTTTCGGCAGCAACCAACTCGTGGTAGCTAATGATGTCATCAACTTTCATTTCCTGAAACACAATCTGCAATGAGTGAAATGGGTGATTACAAAGTCTTCGCAAGAAGCTACCGAAACGTGCTAAGAATGGCAACCGCGAAGACGGATTGAGTGAACAGGCCACACTATCGCAACTTACCTCATCTGTTCCGTATATTAGCACATGCTTGAAACCTACATCAGCACAACCGATCTCTGTCGTTTTTATCGCCGCTTCCATTACCATAGGCCGGGGTGAGTTCCTTGCCCTCGTCGGGTCTTCTGGGTCGGGCAAAACAACCCTGCTCAATCTCCTCGCAGGCCTGGATACGCCAACCTCCGGGGTGGTGGAGTTTGCGAGCGTGCCGTTCAGCAGTATGTCCCGCCGGCAACTCTCCGCGTATCGTGCGCACAAGGTGGGAATGGTGTTCCAATCCTTCAATCTCATCGCCCACTACACCGCATTGCAGAATGTCGAGACCGCTCTGTACTTCAATACCGCCGTCACGCCGAAAGAGCGGACTGCAATGGCCACTGCTGCTCTTGAGCAACTGGGGCTCGGCGACCGCATTACACACAGGCCATCGGATCTTTCCGGAGGCGAGCAACAGCGGGTTGCCGTTGCGCGCGCTATAGTCAAAAAGCCGGAGATTCTCTTTGCGGACGAACCAACCGGCAATCTGGATTTTGAAAACGCTGCGCAAATCTCGTCACTGCTCACCTCGCTAAACCAAACCGGGTTGACGGTCGTCCTCGTAACCCACAACCTTGAGATGGCGCGTCAATACGCTCACCGCACAATCACAATGCAGTACGGGCGGGTAATGGAGACTCCGGCATGACCTTGCGCGATCTTGTTGTCATTTCCATGGGCAATCTCCGCCGGTTGAAGCTCCGCACATTTCTGACTGCCTCGGGTGTTCTCATTGCCATTGCCGCGTTTGTTGCCATGATCTCGTTCGGCGCCGGAAACCAGAAATACATTGAAGAAGAGTTCAACAAGCTCGGCCTCTTCTCTACTATGACCGTCAGCATGCCCAAGAACCGGAGTGATACCTCGTCCGTCCGGCTTGACCTTGCTGCATTGGACAGGCTTGCGGCAATTCCGGGCGTCAATCTTGTCTATCCTTACGATGCTTTTGCCTTAACCGTGCATTTGGGTGATTCCACCGTTGAAACGAAAGCGCAGGCGCTTCCCTCCACGGCCATGCGGTTGAAACTTTTCTCGGGGCTTCTTGCCGGAAGTGCGTTTGAAGGCGATAGCTCCCATTCCGTCATCATCTCCGAAGCCCTGATGAGGCAGCTCGGCATTACCTCACCTGATTCTGCAATCGGAATGCGGCTTGCGGTTTCCGTGCGTGTTTCAACTATTGACAGCGCCCTGATACATGTGCTCGTGGACAAGAACGGAACCATCATTGACCGCCTGAAACGCATCCGTCCAGACTCGCTGAGGCGTGCAGAGTACCGCAACCGAGTCATCAGGACCGAGGCAAATGAAGCTGTCAAGCGTTTTGTCGGCGGATTTATGAATGCACGGCGGGAAGTCAGTGACACGCTCACCATCTCGGGGGTGCGCAGCCTTATCCGTGCCGGCAGGTTGCGCCTCGAGCCTGTCTTCCTCCCGATTGCAACCGCGGCGCGGTTCAGCAGTGCCGGCTTCGGCGGCAGCCCCGTTGAAATGTTCACGCTCATGAGCAGCGGGAATTTCTTCGGGAGCGATGATGGCGGGCAGGGGAAAACCTTCACACAGGTGACAATTGATTTTGATCCGAAGGTGCTCTATTCCTCTATTCGTGATTCTGTCAAGGCGATGGGATTTGAGACCTTCAGCTTTGCGGAACAATTCGAGGAAATCCAGAAAGTGTTCCTCTATTTTGATCTCGCACTGGGTGTTGTCGGGCTGATTGCGCTCGTCACTGCGTCTCTCGGTATCGTCAACACCATGGTCATGTCGGTCACCGAACGGAAGAGAGAGATCGGCGTGCTCAAATCGCTCGGCGCGGATGAAAGCGATATACGAAGGCTTTTCCTTGCGGAGTCTGCAGTTATCGGCGCGCTCGGAACAGCCGGAGGAATTCTTTTCGGGTGGGGAATGACAAGGATTGTCTCTGCCGTGGCAAAGAGCTATATGAGGCGTGAGGGTGTTCCGGAGATGGAGCTTTTTGCGCTCCCTCCGTGGCTCATCCTGACTGCGCTTGCTGTGGGTATCGGTGTAAGCATTGCGGCCGGTCTTTATCCCGCAGCGCGTGCCGCGCGTGTTGACCCCGTGGAAGCGCTGAGAAATGAATGACGATCAAAAGTCGCACCCGCCTGCAAGTGTAGAGAATTTCATCACTGCGAGCCATCCAACCCCGAGAAACTAAACAGCCTCTTACGCCACTCTACAGGTCAGCCTTACCACGCTTGCGGTAAATACGCTACTCGTAATCCATGCATGGGGAAGTCCCCCTCCGAATAATTCCTTTTTGCGGCCACTTCGCGATGAAGAGAATTCTGGCGGACTTTTTGCGGCTCTTCCTGTCACTCGTTCATTCTCTTACCGCTGACCTTACTTAACTTCCACGGGAGTATATATGAGATATTTCTCCATTGCTCTTTTGCTTGCGGGCTTTTCGTTCGCGGAAGCCCAATTCACCGTACAGTCTTCGTCTCCGGCAAACAACAGCACCAATGTGCCGCTGACGACCTCGCTCAGTATTACGTTCAGCTCAGCACTCGATACAACGTACCAACTGGGGGAGGATAAGGGAATATTCTGGAACATTCCGACGGCCTCGCCGGGATATTACAGTGCAGACCGCAAAACCATCACGTTCGACATTGTCTTGTCGCCGGAAAGGGTCTATGTTGCAGCCGTACTCTCCGCGCGCGCAGAGGGTGGGGCTTCGTTGCAATCGCCCTACCCGCTGGTATTCACCACGGGATCGTCGTTCCCCCCGTACACCGTGAGCGGGAATGTGCTCGGCGGAACAACCGGTGTGTCGCCGGCGAATGCACTGGTGATTCTCTCTTCGACACCCATTTCGGATGGAGGCCCGAACGCGGTTTCGGGAACAATAGCGGATGGCGCCGGTGCTTTCACCCTGCCGTACCTTGCGAACGGCACGTACTACCCGGTAGCTGCAAAGGATGTTGATGGCGATGGCAGTATCAACCCGGGCACCGGTGACGTTATTGCGCTTGGCAACCCCGTAACAATCAACAACGGGGATCTTACGGGAGTGAATCTGACATTTGTAAGCATTGGGCCCATTTCTCTTGCGGAGGCTTTAGTTGTTGCCGACAGCATCAGTGCAACATTGCCCCCGGATAAATCGCTCCGCCAGGTGATTTCGTGGGAAGTGGATACATCCGGCAACGCGGGCAATTGGGAATTTATTTACTTGCGGGACTCCGGCATACAAGGCTATAAAATCAGGGTGGGGAGCATTGATCAACAAACAGAGCCCCTCGACTCCATGTCTGCATGGTGGCTGCATTATAGCAGAACACTGTACAATCCGGGTTCTGCCGCCGACCCATCCGTATTTATTGCCAACGTCGAGAATAACGGCGGACGGGAGTTCCGAACACAGAACCCCGGCGGCAATCTGGAGTTCATGAGTGAAGTCGCTCTGGGTGACCTGCGGTGGTCTCAATTCAGCTGGCTTGTCCCGGATACATCTCTGAACTATTGGGGGGCTGCATACTCATGGGGTTACGATTCGTCCGACCACTGGAATCGTCTTTACACGAAGAACTTCATCGGGGATTATACAAACGGCAATATTCTTGTTGTAACGGACGCAGGGGCTAAGGACAAAGCAACTCTGCCGGAGAATATCACGCTTTTGCAAAACTATCCAAACCCATTCAACCCCTCCACGATGATACACTTTTCTCTTCCGCATGAAGAATGGACAACGCTGAAGGTGTACAACCTCGTCGGGCAGGAAGTGGCGACCCTGATACAGGGGCTCGTCCCTGCAGGAGAGTATTCCATCCGTTTTGATGCAGAGAATCTTTCGAGCGGAATGTATTTCTGCCGGCTTGTGGCAGGGGAACAAACAGTAACACACAAAATGATGCTGATGAGATAATTTGAAAATTCTTCAATAATTGCCGGGCGGAGGAATCTGCTTCCGCCCGATGCCCGGGTCTCCCGTTCCACACCAGCCGGTGCTGTTTTCCGGGAACAGTTTCTTCGCCCACCGTGTTGAGAGATACATGCTGCACCCCGCAAAATATCGAATGCCGGTCTTTGCGCTGGTCATAACGCTTGCACTTTCATCCGTGGGCTTGCCTGTTCTCGTAATGGCCTGCCCGATGGGAAAGGCGGTCCGGATGACTGGTTGCGCGGGCGCGTGTGCTGCGACTGAAACAAGCGGCCACCGCATCAGCAAAGTACCTTGCCGCGCGGAGTGCCGGTTCGTTGAACGGAACACTGCCGAGTACATTTCTGTCAAGCCCGATCTTCGCCAGAATACACTGCGCCCAATGACGATCGTGCCCACTCCTTCATTCGCCTTCTGTACAAAAATTTCATTATCCTGCGCGCCAACTGTTTCTCCACCCCCTATTCGCGAACGCATCCCTATTCTTGTCTCTTCCCTTTTGATCTGAGATTCCGCAGCACAGTCAATGCGCAGTAATTCTCATAGCAATGTATGAATTGCATTGCGATGTATTTCCACGTCTCAACGGGAAGGGGGGTGAATATATATGAAGAGTTTCCTTCTCGCGCTTGCAACGGTAGCACTCTTTGCCGTTGCGGCCGCCGGCTCAAGCTCGACTGATTCAGCACAGGGCTCGTGCCCTGAAACGCAGTCATGCTGTGGCGCATGCTGCGGAACCTGCAAGTAGCAGGCAAAAGCGAGAACGCCGCTCCATGATAGGGGCGGCGTTTCTTTAAAGAGATGATATGTTGTGAGGGTTAAGCTTCTTTGTAATACCATACGAGCCCGTATCAACCCTTCCGCGTATATCAAGCGCCACCGCTCCTTTCCCGTCCGCAAACACCCCCAACGGATTGATCTCCAGCTCCGCTATCTCCGGAAAATCCAGGGCAATCCTGGAGAGCCGCAGCATTGTGTTGATGACAGCATTTCTGTCGCCGGGCGGGTTTCCGCGCCAGCCCTTCAGCCTTGTTCCCGCGCGGGTCTTGTCAAGCATGTCAACTGCACGGTCTTCGCTCAATGGTGCAATACCGGTACTGATATCGCGCAGTAGTTCCACATCTGTCCCGCCCGAGCCGACAACCACCAGCGGTCCAAACTGCGGGTCACGTCGAACCCCGACAATTATCTCCGTGCCACGGCTATACATCTTCTGCACTACACAGCCATCTATTTTCACCCCGGGAAGTTTACCTTGTACACCAGCAAGCATCTCGTCAAAAGCGCTGCGTACGCCGGCTACATCGGCCAGGTTCAGCTTTACACCTCCGACATCCGACTTGTGGGTGATTTCTTTCGACGCCAATTTGAGTACAACCGGGAAACCCATCCGGGCTGCAATAGTTGCCGCCTCACCGGAGTCGCGGGCAAGTTGTGCAGGGGGAACGGATACTCCGTACGCTGATATCAGTTCAGCAAAGTCCTGGTGTTGCAGCGCTGCTTTCGCTCGTTGATGATCCGCGTTGTGGAATTCTGGCGGCAGGCCGGGTGCAGCATCAAGCCACCGTCTTCGTGCAACCATTGCCGCCAATGCGGACGCCGCGCGCTCCGGAAAAGCAAAGTTCGGCATGCGCTTCTGATGGAGGATGGCAAGCGCTTTGTCAACCGAGGCCAACCCCATAATGGAGGTGAGAACCGGCTTATGGTGGGCGGCGGCTACTTCGCTTACTACCTCGGCAAGGCTTGTCGGGAGAAACCAATCTTGCGGTGCTTGAATGACCAAAGCAGCATCCACCGTCGGATCAGAAAGCAGCGCATCGAGTGCAACAGCATAGGTGCCGGGACCTGAACCTGCCAGAATATCGACCGGATTTTCCAAACTTCCGGCTGATGGTAACCTTGGCCTGAGATACGCCCGCGTTTCGCCGGTGAGTGGTGCGAGCCGGAGTCCTGCGGCCTCTAGTGCGTCCACCGCGAGAATCCCCGGCCCTCCCGCATTCGTCAACACCGCCACTCTGTTTCCCGCGGGCAACGGTTGCCACGCCATTGCACGCGCCCAGTCAAAGAGCTGTTCCATGGTGCACGCCTGCAGTACGCCGGAATCGCGAAATGCAGCCGCGTATGCCTCGGTACTGCCCGCCAGCGCACCCGTATGGGATGCAACCGCCTTCGCCCCTGATTCACCAACTCCCGCCTTGAGCACAATCATGGCTTTCTTCCTTGCTGCTTGACGTGCCACCTCCATGAACGCCCGGCCGTCACCAACACCCTCAATGTATGACGTGATAACACGGGTCTGTGGATCCGATGCAAGAGCCGCTATCATTTCCGTTTCATTCACATCGACCTGGTTACCGAGACTCACAATCCGCGAGAAGCCCACTGCCGCTCCACGTGCCCAATCAATCACCACGGCACACATCGCTCCCGATTGAGAGACAAAGCCTATATCGCCGGCTGCCGGCATACCAATAACAAATGTTGTGTTCACCGGCGTGTGTGTATCTATTGTTCCTATGCAGTTCGGGCCGATAATCCGCATCTGGTATTTTTTCCTGATAGCCGCCAATGATTGCTCGCGTTCAACACCTTCGGGCCCTGTTTCAGCAAACCCGCCGCTGACAACAATGACGTACCTTATCCCCCGTCTACCACACTCCTCAACCATCTCCACAACCGCCGGTGCCGGCACAACGACAACCGCCAGGTCAAGTGGATCGGGCACAGAAGTAAGAGTCGGATAACAACGATATCCCAACAACTCCCGAGCCGACGGGTTTATCGGATATACCTGCCCGCGGTAATGGTAGTCAACAAGATTACGTACAACTCCGTAGCCAAGCTTATGGGGATCCGTAGAGGCGCCAATAATTGCCACGCCTCGAGGATTGAAAAATGGTTCGAGCATGGGAACACAGTTCCTTGATAAATTCACTGGATGAGTATAGGGAAGAACGGGTAGAGACTGCGATGCAGCTTTGGCCGGAACGCTCTCCGGTCAGAAGTGTTGCGTCAATGTAGGGAGTTTGACCCGAAGTATCAAACAGCCGGGATGGGCTTCAGGATTCAACCGGCGAGGCCGCAGATCCTTTGGGAATCCCGAGAAACATAAGCGTGGAAACACATCCCGCAAAAAACATTGCTGTCCACAAAACAGAACCCCCGTACTGCTCGAGCAGCACGGGCCCTACCCATGCACTGAGCGCGAATGCGAGGCTGAACGTCATCTGGAACAAGCCCATGTATTCTCCCCTGCGCTCCGGTGGAGCTATATCAGACATATATGCCGAAGCCCCGGGCAGCAGAACCATCTCCCCGAATGTCCACACAACAACTGTCGCGGCCACCAGCCAGGCGCTCTC
This sequence comes from uncultured Chitinophagales bacterium, assembly GCA_964633855.1. Classification (GTDB taxonomy): domain Bacteria; phylum Bacteroidota; class Ignavibacteria; order UBA10030; family UBA6906; genus CAZWIN01. The sequence goes on along the minus strand of CAZWIN010000004.1, from coordinate 21,767 downwards.
TGCGAACTGCATGGCTCCGAACCCGGCGCCGGTGAGAAATGCACCAATGGCCAGCATCGTACGGTGTGGGATGTGTGCCGTGGCAATATTCAGCGGTACTTCCAGCAGGATGATAATCACCGTATTCAACGTGAACATCAATCCGTATGTTGATGCTGCAAGACCGAGATCTCTGACCATGTACAGCGGCATGGCTGATTCATGCTGGAAGAAAATGATCATAACAGGAAGTATTGCGGGGAGAAAATACAGAAGCTTCGCATCGCGCAACGCTGCCGTTGTCTGCGCCTTTGCCTGCGCATGACGATGAGCACGCACGTCATTCCATGGCACCAGCACCAACAGCATTCCTGCAATAACCGATGTTGCGCCATCGACCGCAAAAAGCCATTCGGGTGAAAACTGAAACAGGAAACCGCCGAGTGCCGGGCCAATGCTCATCCCGAGATTAATTGCCAGCCTGTTGACCGCAAAGGCCGCCTTGCGCCGATCCGCCCTCACGCTGTCTGTGATGATTGCAAGCGCCGCGGGCCGGAAGGCCTCGTTCATCACCGCCCACAGAAACGTTGCTATCAAAATCCCGGTATAGCCGCGCACCATCGGGTAGATGAAGAGCATAGCACCGCTTGCGAGGAGGGAGATTCTCATGACCAGAAGCGGGCCAATCCGGTCGCTCAATCTGCCGGAGAATGGCGCGGCGATAAATGCAGCCAAACCGTAACACATTAACACTGTACCGGCACGTTCCGCCGTGTAGCCAAATGCACTGGTCAGGTACACAACGAGAAACGGCAGCACCATCATCCCCATCCGGTTGATGAGTGTTGCACTGCAAAGGATCCAGACTTCACGCGGCAGCCCGCCGAGTCCCCGCCATGGGTTCATGACATGTCCATGTTACTGTTCACCGTGCCCGTGAGCACGTGCCGTAGTGTTGTTGCTGATTTCAAAAACAGTGAAGCCCCGTTTTCTACGGGGCTTCCTGCATCATGGTTTCGGTTTTCCGGTGCGCGGGCTCTTCTTATTTCTTTTTCTTCACCGGCTTCACTCTTGCCTTCGGTTTCTTTGCTGCTTTTTCTTTCTTCTCTGCCGGCGCTTTGAGCTTTGCTTTCTCTTCTTTCTGTGGATCGAAGAGCGTCGGCTGTTCGGGCTTCGTCGTCGTCTCTTTACCATTCTCCGGTTCTTCATCCTCGGCGACAACCGCAGCAACATCTGATACCGTGTCCCCCTCATCGAGGCGGATAAGACGGACGCCCTGCGTGTTCCTGCCGGCTACCCGTATAGTTGAGGCATGCTGGCGGATGACTATTCCACCTGTTGTTACAATGACCACGTCATCCGTATTCACCACCTCTTTGATGGCAACCATCTTGCCGGTCTTCTCCGTGGTTTTCACGGTGATAATCCCTTTGCCGGAGCGATGGCTTACGCGATATTCTTCCGTCTCGCTTCGCTTGCCGTACCCGAGTTCTGTCGCCACAAGTATTGTTGTGCCGGGCCGGCGCAGGACAACCGCTCCCACCACCTGATCCTTCTTCTCCAGCTTGATCCCGCGTACGCCACCGGCTGTTCGTCCCATTGAGCGAACTTCCTGCTCGTGGAATCGGATTGCAACACCTTCGCGCGTTCCGATAACAATATCCTGCTTGCCGTCTGTGATTTTTACGTCAATGAGCTTGTCGCCCTTATCAAGGCCGATTGCAACTATTCCTGATTTACGCGGGTTGCTGAACTCTTCCAACGCAGTTTTCTTGATGATGCCTTGTTCTGTTACCATAAGAACAAAGAGTGGCTCGTCGAAGCTTTTCACCGGCACGTATGATGCCAGCGTTTCGTCCCCTTCCTTCGCCATAAGGTTGGCAAGGGATTTTCCGCGGGCCGTGCGTCCGCCTTCCGGTATCTCAAACACTTTAAGCCAATACACCTTCCCTTTGTCAGTAAACAGCAAAAGGTAGTTGTGTGTAGAGGCGATGAACATATGTTCGATAAAATCATCTTCCTTGGTCGTAGCGCCTGTACTTCCCCGTCCGCCGCGTGATTGTCGCCGGTAACCACTGACCGGGAACCGCTTGATATAGCCGCCATGGCTGATGGTGATGACCACCTCTTCCTCAGCAATCATGTCTTCGATGCTGAATTCCTCCGCCTTCATCACAATCTCTGTACGGCGTTCGTCCCCATACTTCTTCTTGATTTCCAGCAGCTCGTTCTTGATGATCTCCATCTGGAGCTGTTTGCTTTTCAGTATCGCTTTGAGCTTCTCGATAAGCTCGATAACTTCGCGGTATTCGTCCTCTATCTTTTTGCGCTCGAGGCCGGTAAGGCGCTGCAAGCGCATATCGAGTATTGCTTTTGCCTGGATCTCGGAGAGCTTGAACTTCTTCATCAAGCCGTCCCTTGCAGTATCGACGTCTTTCGATGCCTTGATCAGTTTGATAATTGCGTCGATATTATCCAGCGCTATGATGTAGCCTTCGAGAATGTGCGCCCGTTTCTCGGCTTCGTCCAGTTCAAACTTTGAACGACGGACTATGACTTCATTCCGGTGTGCAACGAACTTCTCGATCATCTCACGCAGTGTCAGCACACGCGGCCTGCCATCCACAAGCGCAAGCATGATAACGCCGAAGGTGGTTTCCATCTGCGTATGCTTGTAGAGATTATTCAGAACGACCTGTGCGTTCGCATCGCGTTTCAATTCGATCACAACCCGCAATCCGTCCCTGTCCGATTCGTCCCTGATGTCCGAAATATCGTCGAGCTTCTTGTCGTTGACCATTTCGGCGATGCGCTCAATGAGGTTCGCCTTGTTGACCTGATACGGGATCTCCGAAATAACAATACTTTGGCGGTCGTTCTTGCCGGTTTCAATATTTGCCTTTGCGCGGACTGTGATTCGTCCTCGTCCCGTGGTATACGCCTCTTTCACCCCTTCGTAGCCGTAGATAATTCCGCCGGTGGGAAAATCCGGCGCCTTGACGAACTTCATCAGTTTTTCGTTGGTGATTTCCTCCTCTTTGATGAAGGCGATGCAACCGTCTATCACTTCACCAAGATTGTGCGGCGGGATGTTTGTCGCCATACCGACCGCAATGCCGCTTGTGCCGTTCACCAGAAGGTTCGGCACCATGGATGGCATCACCGACGGCTCTTTGAGTGTGTCGTCGAAGTTCGGTACAAAATCAACGGTGTTCTTTTCCAGGTCCTTGAGCATCTCCTCGGCAATGCGGGAGAGACGCACTTCGGTATAACGCATTGCCGCGGGTGAATCGCCGTCAATGGATCCGAAGTTTCCCTGGCCATCCACAAGTGGGTACCGCATCGAGAAGTCCTGCGCCATGCGTACCATCGTATCGTACACAGCGGAATCGCCGTGCGGGTGATACTTGCCGAGCACTTCGCCAACCACACGCGCCGATTTTTTGTAGGGGCGGTTTGCCGCAAGCCCCAGCTCTTGCATCCCAAACAAGACGCGGCGATGAACAGGCTTCAAACCGTCACGCACATCAGGCAGTGCACGCGCGACTATGACCGACATCGAGTAGTCGATGTATGAGCCACGCATTTCCTCTTCTATATCTACCGGGAGAATTCTCTCGTTCTGTGTTGCCATTACTTTCCTTTTTTACTGCTCGTTGGTTTTCTTTCCAGCTCTGTTGACAGTCCTGACATCCATCGCTGTCCCCTATTACACATCAAGGTTTCTGACGTATTTGGCATTCTTCTCGATGAATGCGCGTCTCGGCTCCACTTCGTCGCCCATCAGGATTGAGAATGTCCGGTCTGCATCGGCTGCGTTTTCAATACTCACCTGCAGAAGGGTTCTGGTCTCGGGGTTCATCGTTGTCGACCAAAGTTGTTCCGGGTTCATCTCTCCAAGACCTTTGAAACGGGAAATGGTAATATTCCCGAGAACCACCGCGCCTTCTTCCGGCGCTTCTGAATTCTCGCCCTCCTTTTCTGCGCCCTTCTTTTTCTCCGCCTGCAAACGCTTCACCGCCTCGCTACGCTCATCCTCATCATAGGCATAGACTTCCTGCTTCCCTTTTTTGATCTTGAACAGCGGGGGCTGTGCAATGTAAATGTGGCCAAGTTCGACCAGAGGCTTCATGTAACGGAACATCAGCGTAAGCAGCAGTGTGCGAATATGCGACCCATCTACGTCGGCGTCGCACATCAGGATGATCTTACCGTAGCGGACTTTCCCCGGATCAAACTCCTCGCCCACTCCTGCACCGATGGCGGTAAAAATATTTCGTATTTCCTCGTTCTCGAGAATCTTGTGCAAGCGTGCCCGCTCGACATTGAGAATCTTTCCTTTCAACGGAAGTATCGCCTGGAAGCGCCGGTCCCTTCCCTGTTTTGCGCTGCCGCCCGCAGAGTCACCCTCGACCAAATACAACTCGCAATGTTCCGGATCATTTATCGAACAATCGGCGAGCTTGCCCGGCAGTCCGCCGGTACTCAGGGCGTTTTTCCTGCGCGTGAGATCCCTGGCTTTGCGAGCAGCTTCGCGCGCCTCTGCTGCGCGCATGGATTTCTCCAATGCACGCTTGGCATCGCCGGGGTTTTCATCCAGCCATGCTGCCAGCGCCGGCCCGACCACACTCTCCACGATACTTTTAACTTCACTGTTGCCCAGCTTTGTCTTGGTCTGGCCCTCGAACTGCGGCTCCGGAACCTTTACGCTGATGATTGCTGTGAGGCCCTCACGAAAATCATCGCCTGTCAGTTCGATCTTTCCTTCCTTCAAGATGCCATTCTTGTAAGCATAGGAATTCAGGGTGCGTGTCAGCGTTGTACGGAACCCGACCAGATGGCTGCCGCCCTCGTGTGTGTTGATATTGTTGACGTAGCTGAAAACATTTTCGCTATACTGGTCATTGTATTGCATTGCCGCTTCCACTTCCACGGTCCGGCCGTTCTCGTCCTTGCCGGAGCCCTGCGCATAGAACGGCTTTTTCATGATTGACGGCCTGGTCGAGTCAATGTATTTGACAAACTCTATCAATCCGCCTTTGAAATGGAATGTTTCCTCCTGCTCGCTATTTTCACGCAAGTCGACGATTCGCAGGGTAACCTGGGGATTAAGGAATGCGAGCTCGCGCAGACGTTCCGCCAGAGTCTCAAACTTGAACACACGGTTCTTGAATATCTGGCCGTCCGGAAGAAAGGTGATCTTTGTGCCTGTCTTCCCCTTTTCTGCCTTGCCTGTGGTCTTTACCGCTTCAACGGGGTCTCCCCGTTTGTATTTCTGGTACCACATTTTCCCGTCACGGCTTACTTCCACCTCCAGAACCTCGCTCAACGCATTGACCACGGATACGCCGACTCCGTGGAGTCCTCCGGAGACCTTGTAGGTGTTCTTGTCGAACTTTCCGCCTGCATGAAGCACAGTCATAACCACTTCGAGCGCCGAGCGTTTTTCCTCTTTGTGTATATCGGTGGGAATTCCGCGACCATCATCGAGGACGGTGATGGAACCGTTGCCGTTAATGGTAACCTGGATGTTCTTTGCATATCCTGCGAGGGCTTCATCTATCGAGTTGTCCACCACTTCGTACACAAGGTGATGTAAACCGCGAACGCTGACATCACCGATATACATTGCAGGTCGGCGACGCACCGCCTCCAGCCCTTTCAGGACCGTAATATCTTCGGCGGTATACGCCTTGCCGTTTGTGCCGTTTTGTTTCGGCTTTGTTTCCACCGCTTCTTCTGCTACTTTTGCCATTGACCCCTTCTGAAGAAATGAGTGCTAACGAAACCTGATTTCCTTGACCACCTGTTTTCCCGAGGCACTGTTGATTTTTTCCAGTATTTCCTGACGCCTCATCGTGAGCTCTGCGCGCCATGGCGCATTTGCCACACTTACAAATAACACTCCGTTCTCGATTCTTTGCGCCCGTGTTACTTTTGCTATGCGTTCACCAACCAATTTATCCCACGAGGTGATTACCGTGTACTCTCCAAGTGTTTTGTTGATGCCGAGTTCCTGCACGAGATTCCCGATAGCAGCATTGATGCCAACGGGTGACCGTTTCCTATTCTCACGAGGGCCGGACCGTACCGTTCTCGACATATAATCTCCTGTTCATTCCGCTCCAGTTGACAGCACCGCGAAACACTGTTTCATCGGTGGCTGTGATGATAGTTTGTCCCAGTGTCAGGGCCATATCTATCAAGCAGCGGGAGCGTTCCTCGTCAAGTTCGCTGAAGACGTCATCGAGGAGCAGCATGGGTGTTTCGTTCAAGCGCTCCTGCATGTACTGAAACTCTGCCACCTTCAATGCGACCAGCAGTGTTTTGTGTTGGCCTTGGGACGCATACTTCTGAACACTCAGCCCATTCAATGCCAGCTTCAACTCATCCCTGTGCGGGCCGACGAGCGTTACTCGCCGTCGCAACTCCTCTGCGCTCCGTTCGTTGAGCGCTTTACGCATGCGCTCCTCCACTGATTCCTGCGTGTCCCCGTCCTCCACTCCTGACACAGTCATGTACGCCATTCCCGGCTTCTCTTCTGTGTGTGTGAGTTTTCCATATGCATCGCAAACATATGCGCCAAACTCTTTAACGAACTCTTTCCGCCTGTATATCACCCTGCTGCCATGGCGCACCAATGCTTCATTCCACGAATCAAGAACCTGGCCACCGGTTGTTGTTTGATCGCTTGCCAGAAGTACGTTTCTTTGCCGCAGTACTCGCCTGTATTCCAACACACTTGCCAGATACTCTCTGCTCATTTGCGAGAGAACAAGATCTAAAAAGCGCCTGCGCTCTGATGGCCCGCCGAAGGTGATTGCGCTTTTTTCCGGAGAGAGTAGAACCAATGGATACTTCCCGATCACACTCGAGAGGCTTTCCGGTCTTATTTTGTTTATTGCGTAACTCTTCACTCCGGAGTCCGCATCGTATCTTACTGTGACATTATGAATGCTACCCGTATCTGCAGCAAATTCACCTGCCACTTCAAACCTGCGCTCGCCTATTTGCAACACCGTCTGATCTGCGGACGCATAAAAACTCTTTGTAAGACTCAGGAACGACAGGGCTTCGATGATGTTTGTTTTGCCCTGCCCGTTCTTTCCCAGCAACGCGTTGATCCCTGGATGAAATTCTGCCTTGCTATTGCTATGGTTCCGGAAGCACTGCAGGTATACGGACGTAACTTTCATTTACATCCGCTGCCTCTTAACATGCTGCAGCCCCGTCTTTGGCGGGGCCGCGTGCAAATCGCTCCGGATATCCCCTCACGTATTCAACCTCACCGGCATTACCAGCATGATGATGTCTGCGTCAGTTTTGTCCGAACTGATTGGTGAAACAAGCCCGGCACGCGTCGGTGTACTGAATTTAAAATTTACCTTTTCTGTGTCCAGATGAGTGAGAATATCAATCAAATACACTGAATTAAAGCCAATATCCAGCTTTTCTGATGTGTACTCTCCCGTTAAGGTCTCCCTTGCTTCTCCCCCGAAATCCATATCCTGCGCACTTACTGTAACGGTTCCCTTCCCCATCTCAAATCTCACCTGGTGTGTTGTGGCGCTCGCATAGAGAGCTACTCTGCGCAATGAGGTTAACAGTTCATCACGATTGACCATCAGGTTTTTGTCATTATCCTGCGGGATTACGCTCTCATAATTCGGATACGTTTCATCAATCAGGCGTGATATGAGTACTGTTTTGTCAAATGTGAAGCGTATATGCGTATCGCTCATGCTGATTGTGTTATCTCCGCTTTCAAGTGTGCGGATCACAAGATGCAAGGCCTTTGCAGGAACAATAATGTCGCGTTTGAGCCCGGACCCCTTTGGTAGTTTGGTTATTACTCTTACCAGTCGATGCCCATCGGTAGCCACCGAGCGCAACTCTGATCCTTTTGATTGAAACAAAACACCCATCATTGCCGGCCTGAGTTCGTCTGTACTGACAGCAAAGGCTGTTTTGTGAATAATGGATTTAAGAACAGCACTCTCTAAATTGAGTTCCTCTATTCCTTTGAACTGGGGTGAAGATGGAAACTCTTTTGCGTTCTCTCCCGTGAGTGAATACTCACCATTCTTTGTAGTTATTTTGATTTTGTTTGTTGTAATATCTGCATGAAACGATACATCGGAATCCGGGGAAAGAGTCCGTAATGTATCCAACAATCGTTTTGCTGGAATTGCAATCTTTCCCTCTTCGGATCCCTTGACCTTAATGCTGCTTGAAAGCCAAGTATCCATATCGGTGGCAGTAATGGAGAGATTATCATTTAGTAAGTCAAAAACTACGTTTTCAAGAATAGGTGAAGTTGATTTGGATGGAACAACGCCATTAACCTTCGAAATAATGCGAAGTAAATCGGAGGTATTTGCGGAAAATTTCATTTTTTTCTCCTTCGGTGGGCAGGCATTGAGGATATGTACAATGCTCAAAACATGTGAAATTTAAGCATTATATATTAAATATACAATCTATACTTAAAATTAAGAGTAATAATAATACGGTGGATAAGTGGATAAGTAATGAAATACCATGGGAAATGCTTTTAGTTAGGAGGCAGCTTCTCCAATCACCTCAAGTGCTTTGTCAGTTGTTGGATTGTTGAAAAGAGGGTCACTGATTCACTATATACACTACAGAAAGTTTTTTATACAGGTGAAGTGATATTATTCACTTCTGGTTCACACAGATTCACATCATTCCAACATCGAAACCCACAACATTCACACGCTAATGATAAAAAGCTCAATCTAATCTTCGGCTATCTTCGGCTGGGCAGCATCTTAAGTGTTAAACGCGGCCAAGCAACTCCAACCTTCTTCTGATTTGAGTAACGTTTGTAAGGTATTTTGGGTCCAAGCGCATTTGATCCTCCACAGATTGGTACGCATGAATGACGGTGCTATGATCCCTTCCACCGAAGTGTAACCCAATGGTTTTTAGTGAGCAGTTCGTAAGTTCCTTGGCTATATACATAGCCACCTGCCGCGCATTAACAACTTCCTGCTTACGCGTTTTTGCTCGTATCAGATCCTCAGGTATATTAAAATATTCGCAGACTGTTCTCTGAATAGATTCAATGGTTATTGGTGATTTTATATCTCCCACCACTACGCGTAACACTTCTCTGGCCAAATTGATGTCAACATCGCGCTCTTCCAGAGAAGCTTTGGCAAGGAGGCTAATAAGGCATCCCTCCAGTTCACGGATATTGGAGGTAACATTAGCAGCAATAAACTCCACAACATCCTGAGGTAACTCAATACGGTCATCAGCACTTTTCTTTCTCAGGATGGCAATACGGGTTTCCAGGTCGGGGGGTTGTACGTCTGCAGTCAGCCCCCATTGAAACCGGGAGAGCAACCTGTCATCAAGACCCTTAAGTTCCTTTGGTGGGCGGTCGGAGGTCAAGATGATCTGCTTGCCTATCTGATGAAGTTCATTGAAGGTATGGAAGAAGTTATCCTGTGTTTTCTCCTTCCCCGAAAAGAATTGTATATCATCCACAATGAGGATATCCATACTGCGGTAGAAGCTTGAGAAGTCAGCTATCCTGTCGCTTTGAATAGCCTCCACAAACTCCACAGTGAATTTCTCGCTGGAAACATAGTTCACCCTCTTGGCCTTACCATGGAGAAGAGCGTGGTTTCCGATGGCCTGGACAAGGTGAGTTTTTCCCAATCCGGTTCCACCGTAAATTACGAGCGGATTGAAAGACGTACCTCCGGGATTATTCGCTACCGCAGATGCCGCCGCACGGGCTAGTTGATTACTATCCCCTTTGATGAAATTCTCAAAAACGTATCGGGGATTGAGATAGCTATGGTAACTTTCGCGCACGGGCTCAAACCCGCTACCATTCCTGGGAGAGCCCGTAGAAATAGCCGATCCGGATCGTCCGGCAGCGGACTCAGTGATGGCAGGTGAACTGGTAATGGCGGTATCGAAGTTGTGTTCGCCATCGCTGATCTGGTACTCGAGAGATGCTCCTTTACCAAGAATCTTGGTCAGCGATGAGCTGATGAGATTGTAGTAATGTTCCTCTACCCAGTCGTAGAAAAACTGGCTGGGTACCTGTATGTAGAGTTTTCCATTGCGAAGATGGAGCGGTACAATAGGCTCAAACCAGGTTTTGAAGCTCTGAGAGTTGACACTATCCTTGACAATGCCAAGACAAGCAAGCCATGCAATTCTGGCCTGTTCAACATCCGAAGGGCTAACTAGAGTTTGTTGTAAATGCTCTTCCATAACACCCTATAAAAAGAAATGGTTAATCAATTATCCACCAACAGAAAGGACTTTTTAACATTCTTTTCAACATATCTACATGCTTGCACACAAGCAAAAGGTTAACAGAGTTTTCCACAAGATAGTAATGTTGTAACTTATTGTCCTGCAAGCGATTGTGGCGATTCTGCACATTTATGAACAACATCCAAGGGTAGAAATACGGTTATTTGAAGCGAAGTAAACCAAGAGAATGGGAAATAGGATACACAACTTATCAACACACAGAATATATCGAGGTAGAGTGAGGATAATAACACATCAACAGACTGATAGCAAGAGGAATTAGAAAAAAATTGTATTGAATGTCTATATTCAATTTGTTAGCTTTAGTGTCCTGAAGTTAACCCCCACTCTGGCAGCAGTCATTTCAATCGAAGGAGCAAGCGCAGAAAATGTCAATAACATTCCAACCACACAAGCGTAAGCGCCGTAATACGCATGGGTTCAGATCACGCATGGCAACCAAGAACGGTCGCAAGGTATTGTCACGCAGACGTGCCAAGGGTCGCCATAAGCTCACAGTAAGCGACGAGCGGTAAGCTGTACCACCCATCTACTTCGGGTGGCGAGTGAAGGCATACGAGCCTCTTCGTGGAGCTGGTGCTTTCAGGCGGGTCCTGCTCGGTCGGAACCGCGCAGAAGGGAAAATTGTCCAGTTTTACTATCTGTTGAATCGTTCCTCCGACACGGCTCCGCATCTTATGGTGGGATTTTCGGTCTCTTCCAAGCAGTTCAAAGCCGTAGAGCGAAACCGTATCCGGCGCCTTTTCAGAGAAGCAATTGCAAAACAAGCGGATTCACTCAATGCACGGTTGCAATCATCCGGGCAAAGCATGGAATCGGTGATGCGCCTGAAAGCCGGCGAATTGGATGTCAAAAGTATTCGATTTGAGCAGATAGCAAAAGAAGTGTCAAAGGTTCTTGGTGCAGTGATTGAGCGATTGTAGGGGTGATGAGTTTCATAGTAATACAGCTGATCAAAATCTATCAAATTACATTTTCCCGGTTGCTCCCCCCAAACACCTGCCGATTCGAACCCACCTGTTCACAATATGCAATCGACGCGGTAAACAAATATGGTGCAGTCAGCGGCATCTGGCGCGGGATAAAACGAATATCCAAATGCCATCCTTGGCATCCAGGCGGGATTGATCAGGCCTGAAGGCGACGGACCGGGGGGATAAGCAAACGATACAATGCTAACAGGAAAGCTCTTACATGGATAAGCAGACAACATTAGGCTTTATTCTCATCGGGATAGTACTGATTGTGTGGATGTGGTTAAACGCACCCCCTCCCCCATCTCCGCAACAGCATTCTCTGAAAACAGATAGCCTTTCAGTAGCCGGGAATCATGGCAGAGACACGCTCCACGGACACACTCCTCCCCTGCCGGAGGCAACGAATACAGACTCCCTCGGAAAATACTTTGGATCGCTCCAGACGGGGGAAGAGAAGGTTCTTATTATCAAGACCGACCTCTACACGGCCGATGAGGTGTTCTTCACGGGCACGGCGGCCTGACAACCAAAGGCGGCCTGGTGCGAAAGTGGGAATTGACAAAGTACCAGACGTGGGACAAACATCCGGTGAACCTTATAGACGGCAGACGCGGCGGTGACTTCAGCCTTCTCTTTACATCGGGTGATGGGAAGCTGGTCAACACACGCAAGCTCTACTTTGCTTCGGACTTTTCGGCGTGGAAAACAGTGGAGTTGAGGAACGGCGATTCTTTCTCGGTGGATCTCCGTCTTCCCATCGGCCCAAGCCAAAACGTAATAAAGCGTTATACGTTTACAAACGGCAAGTATTCTTTTGATGCGGAATTGCAATTTGAAAACACGCAAAGCGCAATTGCAAACTATGAATATCAGATCACCTGGGAACATGGTCTGCCCTATGCGGAAGCAAACAGCATAGACGAATCGCACTTTGCAATGGCATACGCCTATTCAGGAGGAGAACTTGCGGAGATAGATGCCTCCAAGGCAGGAGAGCGCCCGGAACGTGATATCAACGGCGCCACAGATTGGGTCGCGACGCGAAATAAATATTTTGCCGTAGCACTCCTTCCTGAGAGTACCAAGGGTCAGGGAGCGTTCTTGCAAGGAGAACATTTGCTGCAGCCGAACAACGGAGTTACGGAAGACTATTCGATAGCTCTCAAGATGCCGCTCAAGGGCCAAGGCACTGAAACAAACAAAGTAACCGTCTATCTTGGACCGTTGGAGTACGATAACATCAAATCCTTGTCGAAAGATCTCGACAAGATTATGAGCTTCGGTGCTTCATGGATTCGCCCGATTACGGAATATGTCATGTTGCCCGTGTTCAAGGCATTGCGAAGCCTCATTCCGAATTTCGGCATCGTTATCATTGTCTTCTCCATCCTCATTAAAATCGTACTCCACCCTCTCACTAAAACTACAATGAAATCCTCGCGCCAGATGCAGGCGCTCCAGCCGTTGATGAGCGAGTTGAGAGAAAAGTATAAAGATGATCCGCAGAAAATGAATCACGCTACGATGAATCTCTACAAGGAGTATGGCGTGAACCCGGCGGCCGGCTGCCTCCCCGTACTCCTTCAAATGCCGATTCTCTTTGCATTGTATGCCCTGTTTAACTCGACAATTGATTTACGGCACGCCAATTTTGTCGGATGGATTCATGACCTTTCCATCCCCGATAGTATCTTTACGCTACCCTTTACATTGCCCCTTTTTGGTATTAAGAACGTGTCCGGGTTGGCACTGGCAATGGGTGTGACAATGTTTGTTCAGCAGAAGATGACGATCACTGACCCGCGCCAAAAAGCAATGGTATGGATGATGCCGGTATTGATGACACTCCTCTTTAACAGCTTCCCCTCCGGCCTTAATCTGTATTACTTTGTATTCAACCTTCTCTCGATAGGACAGCAGGCACTGTTAAACAAAACACACGGAAATGAACCACTCAAAAAAGTGGATCCTAAGAAGGCATCAGGCGGGTTTATGGCCAAGCTTACGAAGGATCTCCCAAAGCTGAAGTGAAGCAGCATAAAGCAGAAGAATCAAGGGCCCGCAGAAATCGCGGGCTTTTTTATTTTTCATCCCCCCACTCTCTATTTGCCAAACATTCTCCACGCTTACTGGAATAGCGGTTGAGAAAGTCTTTCGACGAAGACAACGAATGGGTATTCAGGCAAGTTGACGCAGGCATAAGCGGAAGACCTTAGACAGCAAAATAACCGCTCATTCGATTTGAAGCTGCGTATCATCCGTTGATAGTAAAAAGCAAAATTAGTAAGTTCATCTTTATGCCTTTCGCTGAACACGATACTATTGCCGCCATAGCAACCCCCGCAGGTGAAGGAGCAATTTCCGTCATTAGGGTAAGCGGCAAAACGTCCATTGCCGTAGTTGACCAACTCTTTAGAAGCAAGGTCCACCTTGCGAATGTACCAAGCCACACGGTACAATTAGGAACGATGTTATCTCCAGAAGGCGAAGTTCTTGATCAGGTCCTCGCCACTGTGTTTAAGGCCCCAAATTCTTACACAGGGGAGGAGGTCGTCGAGATTGGGTGCCATGGAGGAATCTTGCTTTCCAGGCGAATTCTCGAATCACTTCTCTCTTGTGGCATCAGGCAGGCAGAACCCGGAGAGTTTACTAAAAGAGCGTTCTTAAATGGTAAGCTGGACCTCTCTCAAGCCGAAGCCGTAGCGGACCTTATTTCCTCAAAGAGCAAAAAGGCACAAATATCCTCACTAACCCAACTTCATGGAAAATTAGGTGAGAAGATAGGTACATTAAGAAAAACACTCATAGATTTCTGTTCTTTGCTCGAATTAGGGTTTGATTTTGCTGAAGAAGGAATTGATCTTGTTGATTCACAGATAGTTACAGAGAAAATAGCAAGCGTCAAAAAGCAGGTTGAGAATCTTATTGAATCATACAAATCGGGAAAAATAATTAGGGATGGCTTCTCAATCTGTATAGTCGGTGATGCTAATGTAGGTAAATCGAGCATTTTTAACTCTATCCTAGTGTCAGAGAGGTCCATAGTCACGGAAATTGCTGGAACTACAAGAGACACAATAGAAGAGAACGTAAATATTGAAGGCTTTCTTATTAAGCTGATTGACACCGCCGGGATAAGGGAAACCAGTGATCTTGTAGAGACAGAGGGTATCACCAGAACCGACAGAGCAATTGAGGGCGCTGATGCTATTTGTTTTGTTTCAGATATTACTAATTCTAATTCCCTTGGCATTATTAGTAATCTAAAATCAAAATATCCAGGCAAGCCATATGTTCTAGTCTTAAACAAGGTGGATCTGTTTGATAATCCACAGAAAATTGAAAATGGTCCAGAACAAAGAGTTGTGCTAGCATCAGCAAAAACTAATGCAGGTATAAATCAGTTAAAAAAATCATTTGTTGACCTGGTGCTTGATGGCTTAGGAGGCATTTCTTCTGATATTCAGGTAACAAACCTAAGGCATTTGGAATGCCTAAAAAAGGCCAATAAATCGCTAGAAAACGCACTAAAACTCTCTCAATCAAAATCACCAAATGAGCTGCTTGCGTTTGAGATTCGTGAATCCGCAGATTCAATTGGTGAAATCAACGGCTCGGTTACATCTGATGAAATACTAAACAACATCTTTTCAAGATTCTGTATAGGCAAGTAAATTGTTTCACGTGCAACACATCACACAAAGAACATATTACGACGTTATTGTTGTAGGCGGAGGTCATGCTGGGATTGAGGCCGCCTTGGCTTCCCATAGAATAGGTTGTTCTACAGCACTAATAACAATGGATCCTAAAGCAATTGGTAGGATGTCTTGCAATCCAGCAATTGGAGGTACTGCAAAGGGGCATTTGGTCAGGGAGATAGATGCTATTGGTGGAGAAATGGCAAAGATAGCCGATTCTACCGGAATTCACTTCAGGATGCTGAATAAGTCAAAAGGCCCTGCGGTTTGGTCACCAAGATGCCAAAACGATAGGGAATTATATGCACTAGAGGCTCAAAAAAGAATAAGAAATCAAGCAGAGCTGGATGTAATAACAGATTCAGTAAGCTCAATTTTGACTTCAGGACCAGCTATTTCTGGTATTGTTACAAATACTGGGGTTAGACTTGCTTGCAAGTCATTAGTTATCTGTAGTGGCACCTTTTTGAGTGCGGTAATGCATACCGGTTTGAACAACAGATCCGGTGGAAGATATGGTGAAGCATCATCGGACTTGTCACGGGAGCTTTCAAGGCTTGGGCTGAGAATCGGAAGGCTAAAAACCGGTACACCTCCAAGACTTGACATATCATCGGTTGATTTCGGTAGTACAGAAATTCAGGTCCCAGATCCACTTCCAAAACCATTCTCTTACCAGAATACAAGTATTACAAACAAGCAGATTCCAATGTATCTTACCTATACAAACGAGGAAACACATGATATCCTCCGAAGTGGATTTGACCGTTCACCAATGTTTACAGGCAGAATAAAAGGGACAGGACCAAGATATTGCCCCTCTGTTGAGGATAAGATCTTCAGATTTGCAGATAAGGAGCGGCACCAAATATTCCTCGAACCGGAGGGCTATGAGTCAAATTTGGTATATGTAAATGGCTTCTCTACAAGTCTTCCCGGTGATGTGCAGGAAAAAGCAATAAAGACAATCAGTGGTCTCGAAAACTGCAAGATTGTCAGATATGGCTATGCAGTAGAATACGACTTTGTGCCACCCAACCAACTTAATTACGCGCTCGAAACAAAGAAAGTGAATGGGTTATTTCTGGCAGGGCAGATAAATGGTACTAGTGGTTACGAAGAAGCGGCAGCCCAAGGCTTGATAGCCGGAATAAATGCTGCTCGAAGAGCAAAATACCTGGACCCGTTTTCCCCCAAGAGGAGCGAGTCTTATATTGGCGTGATGGTAGATGACCTGATTAATAAAGGGACAGAAGAGCCGTACAGAATGTTTACTTCCCGGGCAGAGTATAGGCTGCATCTTAGGCAGGATAATGCAGATTCGAGGCTAATGCGAAAGGGTCATGAGGTCGGTCTCATTACAAAGAACATGATTGCCAATCTTGATCGGAAAGAGGCGGATATTGATTTTGTGAAGAATTGGCTACAAAAAACCATGCTTTCACCGTCCGATGTAAATGAAGTATTGTTACAATCAGGAAGTCAGACTATTTCAGAGAGCATATCGGCTGCTACGGTTCTCAAGAGGCCAGAAATTAGCTTAAAAACGCTGGCCTCAATAACAAAAATAAGTAATGACCAGAATATGATACGGCTACTCAGTGATGAGAATGTCCTGGAACGGTCCGAAATAGAAATAAAATATGATGGCTACTTAGTCAGGCAGCAAGCACAAATCAAAGCATTCGAAAAAGATGAGTCCCGCTTAATACCAACAGGAACAGACTACTCACGCATCAGCTCATTAAGTGCAGAAGCAAAAGAAAAACTCCAGTTAATACAACCCACTTCCATAGGCCAGGCATCGCGTATTAGCGGAGTCACCTCAGCGGATGTGTCGGTGCTTCTCGTCGCAATTAAGAACTAAAAGGTTTCACGTGAAATGTTAATACAAAACGCCAAGTGGCTTCAGGAAGTACTAAAAAAAAATAACCTGACAGTGGGGGAAGAGTCCATTGTATTGTTGGAGTCATATGTAACAAAGTTACTTGCGTGGAATGAGAAAATAAATTTAATCTCCAGGACATCTACAGAAAAAATTTGGTCCGAACACATTCTTCACTCACTATCGCCATTAATTTCCGGAGTAATACCACCAAAAGTAAAAATCTTGGACCTGGGATCTGGCGGCGGTCTTCCTGGAGTACCGATATCAATAGTTCTTTTTGATTCTCATGTTACGTTGATCGACTCCATAAATAAGAAGATGAACGCAGTCAAAGAAATAGTTTCAGACTTAAAACTGCGAAATGTAGTAGTAAGAGCGGGAAGGGCGGAAGAGATTTTAGAACTAAGAGAGAGTTTCGATCTTGTTCTGGCAAGGGGAGTAGCTCCACTGGTTGATTTGGTGCGGTGGTCAAGGCCTCTTCTGAAAAGAAATGGCCCGAGATCTCTCATCGCGTACAAGGGTGGGGACCTTGCGAAAGAGATATCTGAGGCAAGCAGGCAGATAGGAAAGGCAAAAATCACATCAGTTGATCTGAAGATTTGTGGAGCGGACGAACTCAATAGTTCAGAAAAGAAATTATTGATCGCGAATTTATAGCTATTATATGAAAGAGAAAAAGCAGGTTTACGACGAACTTTCAAAGTTGCTGACGGAGCAGAGAAACACCGTCTCGGTTGATATAGATAAAATGGATACTGCGTCCATTTTGAAGTTGATTAATGCCGAAGATAAGTTTGTCGCAACAGCGGTAGAGAAAGAAATTCCATACATAGCTTCAGCGGTAGAATTAATAATAGAATCTTTCAAAGCCTATGGCCGATTAATATATGTTGGAGCGGGTACCAGCGGCAGACTCGGAGTTGTAGATGCCGCGGAATGTCCACCAACATTCGGTACAAATCCAGAAATGATTATTGGCCTCATCGCTGGAGGGCGACAAGCGGTTTTCAATTCCCAGGAAGGCGCAGAGGATAATACGCAACAGGCGAAGTCTGATCTCGAAAAACTTGGATTGACAAGCAGCGATGTTGTTTGTGGAATAGCGGCGAGCAGCAGGACGCCATACGTTATTGCTGCCATTGAGTACGCAAGAGTATGTGGGGCGAGCACAATCTTCATTACTACCAATCCACGCAAGAGCATTACGGCCAAGGTTGATGTCGCAATCTGTCCTGAAGTTGGACCTGAAGTCATCATGGGATCGACGCGAATGAAATCGGGCACAGCTCAGAAGCTCGTGCTCAACATGCTGACCACAACCGCAATGATCCGGCTGGGTAAGGTTTATGAAAACATGATGGTTGATCTCCAGCTCACCAATCAGAAGCTAGGCGAGCGGGCAAAGCGGATAATTATGTTGGCCACGGGCGTGAACTACGAAAACGCTGCGGCCGCTCTTGCAAGTTCGGGTGGACACGTGAAAACAGCAATTGTTATGATTGTAAAGGGGGTAAGTCCGGAAGAAGCAAAGTTGCTGCTTACAAAGTCTGGCGGATTTGTAAGGGTGGCAATTGATGCAATTGGTTGATATGCATTCAATTTTCCCTCAAGACAATACCGTCTGATGTCGAACAATATCCTAGCGCTTACCGGGCTGCAGGCCCGCTATCCATCCTTCTTTCAAGATCTCTCTTTAATTGAGAGCAAACAGCCGATTCAAATCTCCGGTCTTGCCGGTTCTTCTTCTCCTCTCGTTTTCGCATCATATTTCGCTGAAACAAACTCACCCATTCTCTTTGTGGTCCCCGATCAGGAAAGTGTAGAAGAGGCGGCGAGCGATTTGAGGCAAATACTCGGCGAAAGTGCAGTGAGAATGTTTTCCGGTTCTGTACAAGCACAGAATCGGAAGAGCGCATCGGGCACCGAGGATGTCACGGCAATCCGATCGCTGCTGGAAAACAAAGCGGTTGTGACGGTCGCGCAGGCGTCAGCACTTGGGCAGCTGCTTCCGAGGGGCAGTGAAATACAGGACAAGATGATTACCCTCAAAGCGGGGGAAGAGTGTGGTTTAACCGCCCTGCTTGCCTTGTTGCAAACGTTGGGATTTGAGAAAAGAGATTTTGTGGAAACACAGGGCAACTATGCTCTTCGCGGAGGAATCGTTGACGTGTTTCCTTTTGTCGGTGAAAATCCGTTACGGCTGGAGTTTCTCGGTGACACGCTGGAATCAATCCGCGAGTTTGATGCATTATCACAGCGATCAATCAGAGACCTCTCCGAGGCAGCATTGGTTGCCAACATTCTTGAAAATGCAGGCGGGGCGAACTCGCTGCTTTTCGATTATCTTCCCGCCCGCACACTCATTGTCATTGATGCGTATGAAACACTTGCCTCAATCTGTGAACGCCAACATCAAAGCGCGCCGGAACGGTTTGTTGAATGGGGCAGAATAGAAGATGGATTGACACGGTTCCCGCGGGTTTATCGCATGTTGCTGAGCACAAACGGACCGCGGGAGACAAACTTCGGGTCGTTGCCCCAGCCCTCGTTCAATCGCAGCATCAAACACCTTTATTCTTATCTCTGCAATTTACAGAAAGAGGGATACGATATTATTGTTACATGCGACACCACATCCGAACACATGAGGCTTAAAGAATTACTGACCGAGATAGAAGTCCAGAAACAAGAGGGGAGTTCTGACAACCAGCCAACGATAGCAGAAATCACGCTCAATATAGCCAACCTCACCTTTTCCCATCAATCCATTAACAGGGGCTTTGTGATGGCGGCTGCGAAGCTTGCCGTACTCACCGAGCACCAGATCTTTGAGCGTGCAAGGCGCAGAATTACGCCACGTCGCCAACGCGCGCGCGGATTTACAGAGCGGGAAATTTCACGCCTGCAGAAGGGTGATTACGTTGTTCACGAAGACTTCGGGATAGGAAAGTTCGAAGGCCTTAAGAAAATTCGCGTAGGCACCGCAGAGCACGAGGTGTTAAAACTCTCCTACGAAGAGAATGACGTGCTCTATGTAAATCTGAACCACCTCGGCAAGCTGCAGAAATACTCTTCAAAAGAAGGGCATATCCCGCGACTGACCCGGCTGGGAAGGCCGGATTGGGAAAAAATGAAAGCGCGTGCGAAGGGTCGGATAAAGGATATAGCGCGCGACCTCATACGTCTCTATGCCAAAAGGAAAACATCTGAAGGTTATTCTTTTTCCTCTGATACGTCATGGCAAAAGGAGTTGGAAGCCTCCTTTATGTATGAGGACACATTCGACCAGGCAAAAGCCACGCGGGATGTGAAGCAGGATATGGAAGCGCCTCATCCGATGGATCGGCTGGTCTGCGGAGATGTCGGGTTCGGGAAAACGGAGGTTGCTGTACGCGCGGCATTCAAAGCGGTGATGAGCGGGAAACAGGTGGGAGTTCTTGTTCCCACCACAATTCTCGCGATGCAGCATTTCAATACGTTTGTTGACAGGACCTCCCCATATTCGACAAAAGTGGAGGTCTTGTCACGGTTCCGTTCAAAGAAAGATCAGCTCAACATTCTAGCGGAGTTAGAGGCGGGAACCGTTGATATCATTATCGGGACGCACCGCCTTCTCTCTAAAGACGTTGCCTTTCATGATCTGGGTCTTCTGATTATCGATGAGGAGCACCGTTTCGGTGTCGCCGCAAAAGAAAAGCTGCGCTCGCTCAAGGCGCAAGTGGATACGCTCACATTGACAGCCACGCCTATACCAAGAACGCTTCACTTCTCCCTGATGGGAGCCCGCGATTTGTCAATTATAGCAACCCCACCCCGCAACCGGCTTCCTGTTATAACGGAGATTACGCGACACAACGATGAACTCATCAAGAATGTCATCCTCCGCGAGATAAACAGGGAAGGGCAGGTGTATTTTGTTCACGACAGAATTAACAACATAGAAGACATAACTGCGCGTGTACAATCGCTGCACAAGGGCTTCCGCGTACGATATGCACACGGACAGATGCCGGCGCACGAACTGGAGGAAGTGATGATGGAATTCCTCCAGAAAAAATTTGATGTTCTTGTCTGTACAAAAATTATAGAATCCGGGCTGGATATCCCCAACGTCAATACGATCATCATTAACAGAGCAGACCGGTTCGGGTTAGCTGAACTGTATCAACTACGGGGAAGGGTCGGCCGGACGAATACGCAGGCATACGCGTACCTTCTGGTTCCACCGGTGGAGTCTCTCCCACGTGAAACACTCAAGCGGCTTGAAGCGGTAGAGGAATTTTCCGATCTGGGATCCGGTTTTCACCTCGCGATGCGGGATCTCGAAATCCGGGGAGCTGGAAACCTGCTTGGCGGAGAGCAGAGCGGTTTCATTGAAACGATGGGATTTGAAACCTACACCCGCATACTCGATGACGCCATCCGGGAGTTGAAGGATGAAGAATTCAAGGAGGTATTCGCAGAAGAGCGGCGGGCGAAGGAGCCTGATACTGTTGTTGAAGCTGAACTGAACGCCCTTCTGCCGGAATCATACGTTCAAAACGACAACGAGCGGTTGGATCTTTATCGGCGGCTGTATTCGGTCGGCACGCGTGAACAGCTTCTCGAGATAGGGGAAGAATTAGAGGACAGGTTTGGTCCATTTACGTCAGAAGTGGAGAATCTTTTTGGTGTAATAAGAATCAAGCTGGAATCCTCAAAGATGGGTTTCCGAAAGGTTCGGATTTCCCCCGAGAAAATAGAGATTGAGCTCCCGCCGGAATCAGACCGGTCATTTTATGATTCGGAAAACTTCCAACGACTTATGACCAGAATAGCAACAATGAAAAAACAGGGCGTAATCCTTAAGAACATAGCATCAAAGCTGGTCGTTTCCGTCACCCTTAATCCTTCTGTAAG
>CAZWIN010000003.1:0-32583 GCA_964633855.1 uncultured Chitinophagales bacterium | reverse complement strand
ATTCGCAGATCTCATTACGGCATTCCGGATGGATGTGACCACGACGCGGTTTGCCACGTTCGGGTCGGTGCTGGAGTATTGCAGATATTCCGCCAACCCCGTCGGCAGGCTTGTGCTGCAGGTTTTTGGAAATTCGACTGAAAGAAATCGTGCGCATTCAGACTCCATTTGTACGGGACTGCAGCTTGCGAACTTCTGGCAGGATGTTTCGGTGGATTGGGCGAAAGGGAGGTTGTACGTACCGCTTGAAGATTGTGAACGATTTGGGTATGTTGAAAAGGACTTTGCACGCCGGACATTCGATGAGCGGTTCCGGCAGCTTATACAGTTCGAAGTTGAACGGACGCGGGAGCTGTTCGTCCGGGGAAAAGCGCTCTGTAGCGAAGTTTCCGGGCCCCTTCGTTTTGAACTCACCCTGACATGGCGCGGAGGCATGGCTATCCTCGATAAAATCGAACAACGGAATTTTGACGTTCTTTCTCGTCGTCCGGCGCTTACTATCGGGGACAAGCTAGGCATCGCAGTCAAATCTCTTTTTGCGGGAACTCCATGAGCACGGCAGCTGCGGCGATCACGCGGCAAAGCAATACAAGTTTCTATTATTCCTTTTCGTTGTTGCCACGCCACAAGCGCGAGGCAATCCAGACGGTCTATGCATTCTGCCGCTACACGGATGATATCGTGGATGAAGAGCATGATGAAGGGCGGAAAGTTGTCTTGTTGCGAAAATGGAGGATGGAACTGGGACGCGCATTGAACGGCACATCGTCATTACCGCTGCTCAACCAGCTCAGCTCAACGGCGCGCCGGTTTCGCATTCCGGTGGACCATTTCTATGAACTTATCCGTGGCGTGGAGATGGACCTTTCCAAGAACAGATATACCACGTTCGAGGAGCTGCACGAATACTGCTATCTCGTTGCAGGCTCGGTCGGGCTGATGTGCAGGGAGATATTCGGCTACAAAAATGAATCAACACGCGAATATGCCATCAACCTCGGCCTCGCTCTTCAGCTTACCAATATCCTCCGCGATGTGCGGGATGATGCAAAGCGGGGTCGCATTTACATTCCTCTGGAGGATATGCAGAGGTTCGGTTACAGCGAAGACGATTTGTTGAACTGCCGTTACACCCCGGAGTTTATCCAACTCATGCGCTTTGAACTCGAACGGGCAAGGAACTATTTTGCGGCAGCACAGGAATCACTCAAAGATGAAGACAAAGGATTCTTCTTCCCGGCCCGCATCATGTGGTCCATCTATGCCCATATCCTGAACCGCATCGAACGCTCGAACTTCAATGTGTTTGAACGACGGATATCGATTTCGACTCCGTATAAATTCCTCATTGCTGTCCGGTACTGGTTGAGCCACCAGTTGAAATACTCCTGACCGGCGGACCCATCCGCGCTTGAATACAGAGAAACGAGTTATTGTCATTGGTGCGGGGTTGAGCGGGCTTGCCGCAGCGGTTGCACTTTCAGCGCGTACCATACAGGTCACTGTGCTTGAACAAAAACCGGCTGCCGGCGGACGTGCATATTCCTTCCGTGATACTGTCACCGGAGATGTTGTCGATAACGGCCAGCACGTTCTCATCGCTGGTTACGCACGTACACGAGACTTCCTTCGCCTCGTCGGGACAGAACATCTGCTGAATATTCAACATCGGCCTTCTCTGATATTTCATCATCCCGGAAGAGGCTTTGTTGATTTTCATTTGCCCCGACTTCCATCGCCACTACATCTTGCCGCCGGAGTACTTTCAAGCTCATTACTGCACGGTTGGGATAGAGTGGCTCTTCTTCGCGCCGGTCTTGCACTCCGAAAGCAGAACAAGGCATCGCTTCAATCGCTGACCATTAATCAATGGCTTGATTCTGCTGGACAGTCGGAAGAAAGCAAGCGTTGTTTCTGGGAACCCCTTGCCATCGCTATTATGAATGATCACATCTCGCGCGCATCGGCGGAGGTGTTCGTGCGGTCGTTGAACATTGCATTTCTTGGCGGACAAGATAATGCCGCCCTGGTGATTCCTTCCGTCGGCCTGAGCGAGCTGTATGTTTCAGGTGCAGAGCAGTTTATCCGAGCGCATGGCGGAGAGGTGTTATACTCTCAGGATGTTCACGGTGTTGCGATTGAGTCATCTCGAGCTGAAGGCGTAACGTTGAAGGATGGGAGTCGAATGGCTGCATCAGCAGTTATTGTTGCTGTACCATGGTATCGCATATCGTCATTGCTCCCGGTGCAGTTGGTTCAATCTTCATATTCATCCCTTGAGCAATTTGAAAGCGCACCAATTGTATCCATACATCTCTGGTTTGAACGGGACTTCATGCCCGAAGAGTTTGTCGGCATTATCGGGCGCACGGTTCAGTGGGCGTTCAACAAGCGAAAACTGAACAAGGAGTCCGGCAGCGGTGGGCATGTCTCGCTGGTGATCAGCGGCGCGTACGAACAGGTTGGCATGACCAACGATGAGCTTGTTGCAATTGCGCTCCGCGATTTGTGCAGCGTGTATCCCGATTGTCCCGGCATGGCGTTGCATAGTTTGGTGATTCGCGAAAAAAGAGCGACGCTTTCGATCACTCCCGAAGTCGAGAAACTTCGTCCAGACCAGCAAACAGAAATTCCCAACCTCTTCCTTGCTGGCGATTGGACAAAAACAGGACTTCCTTCAACGATTGAGGGGGCGATTGTGAGCGGAGAGAGGTGCGCGGAATTAGCGCATCGTCGTATCACCGGATATGCTTGAACTTCATTGCTTCTGAGCCTCGAAATCCAGATATTTCTCACCGATTTATGCTTAAAGATAAGATCATATTACTGGTCGATGACGAGCCGTCGCTGTTGAATGCAACCAAGGCCGGGCTTGTTGCCAGAGGCTTCACGGTGGAAGCCGCGGAAGGTGCAGACGCGGCAATGAGAGCAATGCACTCGTTTAAGCCAAGCCTGGTCGTTTCCGACCTCGTCATGCCGGGCACGAACGGCTTCGAACTGTACCAGCGGGTGAAAACGGAGCTTCAATACACTGCTGTGCCGTTTGTTTTCCTCACGGCGGTGGATGATTTTTATGCAAAAAAGTTCGGCAAGGAAATCGGCGGCGCGGCGTACATTACCAAGCCGGTAGACCTTGATGAGCTTGAACAAATCATAAAAGATAAAATCGGCGAGTAGCAATGCTGATGTTGCCGCACGCACAACGCCCTTCCCGCATGAGATGCACGTGCGGGATTTTTTTGTTATGAAATCAAACGACCGGGTACATTTTGTAGATCTGATGCGTGGTTTCGCCGTCATTGTTATGGTGATGGGGCATACGATTGATTCCGTTCTCAGCAACGAATCGCGCACCACCGAGCTCTTCCGGTTGTATGATGCAGTCCGTGGATTTACCGCACCGGTATTCCTTTTTGTGGCAGGAATGGCGTTCATGCTCGTAACACAAAAGAAATGGGCTCTCTACAAAACACTCTCTCCGGAACTCGGCAGGAGAGTATTGAAAATTCTGTTACTGCTGGTTGTAGGATATGCATTGCATTTCCCCTTTTTCTCCTTCACCAAACTCGTTACAGAGGCGACCACTGCAGATCTTGCCATGTTATTCCAGGTTGATGTGCTTCATTGTGTTGCCGCAAGCCTGCTGATTTTGCAGTTGATGGTTGTTATTGCTCCGTCGCCCCGCGTTTTTACCATGGCTCTTCTTGGTGTCACGGCGGCCGGTGTTCTACTCACGCCACCCGTGTGGGGAATGGACTTTGCCAGTATCCTCTCTCCTGCCCTTGCGCCGTATTTCAATCAGCAACAGATTTCCATTTTTCCCCTGTTTCCGTTTGCAGGCTTTGTGTTTGGCGGCGCTGTTGCCGGATATTTGTTCCTCTCCGCGCAATCGGAGGGAAGGGAGCGGCAGTTTTTTACAAATATGCTCCGCCTCAGCATACTCGCAGCCGTATGCGGCATTGTCTTCGACCTTCTGCCGGTAACAGTGTATCCGCCGCATGATTACTGGAAATCGAGCCCGGATTTCTTTCTCGTTCGTATGTCTATCGTTCTTCTTCTGACGGCAGCGTTCTTCTTTATGCGGCGTGTACCGGAATTCATTGCGCGACATGTCGTGGTTTTGGGAAAAGCTTCTCTGCTGGTGTACGTTGTTCACCTCATTGCCGTGTACGGCTCGGTGATCAACAGCGGCCTTGCCCAGGCTGTCGGAAGAGTGTTCACCTATCCTGAGGCCGCTCTCGTGGGATTTGCCATGCTCGGAGCGATGACGATGCTTGTCCGTGTGTGGAATTTCGTCAGCACGCGCCATCTCTGGTCGTTGCGGATTGTCCAGGTCACCGTGGCGAGCACGCTGTTATTCTTCTTTTTCACAAAACCATTCTGAAAAGCGCCCCGATATCCATGAGTGAAGTTCCTCCTTCACCGGCAGTACAAAAGTCCAAGCGGATAGAATTTGTTGACCTGTTGCGCGGTTGGGCGGTGATCGTCATGATCGAGACGCACGTTGTCAATGCGACTCTGACGGCGCAAGCGATGGAGTCAGATGTGTTTCAGTGGGTGAAGTTTATCAACGGGCTTGTTGCCCCGTCGTTTCTGTTTGCTTCCGGGCTGGCGTATGCGATTACCACGCACCGGAAAGCCAACGACTATCTTGCTTTCGGTAAACCGCTGTTTAAACAGTTGAGCAGGCTGCTGCTCATTCTTCTGGTGGGGTACATGCTTCACCTGCCGGAGTTCTCCTACACGAAGCTGGCAAAAGGCATTACGGAAAAACAGTGGCTTGTGTTCCTTCAGGCAGATGTGCTGCAGTGTATTGCGGTGACGCTTCTGTTGTTGCAGGTATTGTTGCTGATCCTCCGCTCTGAAGCCCGCTTGTATACCTTCGCTGCAGCGCTCGCTGTTGTGACGCTGTTCGGCGCCCCATTGATGTGGGGCAGGGAATTCCTCGGCGTTGTTCCGGCTCCTCTCGCAGCGTATCTCAACGGACTTCATTATTCGTTATTTCCCTTGTTCCCTTGGTCGGTGTTCCTCTTGGCAGGGGCTGTCACGGGACATCTCTATAATAAAGCCAGGCAGAGTGCTTCTGATGAACAGCGGTTTATCAAAAGAATACTCTATTGTGGAATCGGCCTGATGCTGTGTTCTTTCATTCTTCAACCGTTCCTGCCATCTCTCTATTCCACCTATGACCATTGGCGGTACGGGCCTCCATTTGTTCTTCTGCGGATCGGCATTGTGATGGTGTTGCTCGCCGCAATGTTTTATTTTGAGCGTCGTGTTGGAGTGGCAAAAGATTCAGTAGTCACGCTGGTCGGACGAGAATCACTGCTTGTGTACACGGTTCACTTGCTGTTGATTTACGGCGACTTCGGGAAATTCAACTACAGGCATGAAGTCAATCACACCTACGGGGCCGGCGAAGCCATTATTGCTTCGATCGCACTGTTGTTACTTATGTACGCATTCGCTTTTGTCTGGAGCAAAATCAAACGCGAATCACCAGTGATGAAAACGTGGACGCAAGTTGGAGTAGTGGTGGGATTGGCGCTGGTCTTTTTCTTCGGGCCGGGAGAGTAACGGTAGTCCATAGGGCCGGGAGTCTTTGGAGTCTTTATTTCGTGTATGTGTCGGGTGCAATCCGGTTGAGAAAAATGGTAACATTAACGCGTAATCAAGGAGTCTATATACTATGCCCTCATTAGTCCTGCTTCGTCATGGTGAGTCACAATGGAATCTTGAAAACCGTTTTACCGGTTGGGTGGATGTTGACCTTTCACCGAAAGGGAGGGAGGAGGCGAAAAGTGCCGGGCAGGTGCTAAAGGAAAACGGCTATGTGTTTGATGTTGCCTTTACCTCAATGCAGAAAAGGGCAATTCGCACGCTCTGGTTTGCGCTGGACGAGATGGATTTGATGTGGATTCCCGTGCATAACTCATGGCGGTTGAATGAACGCCATTACGGTGCGCTACAGGGTTTAAACAAAGCGGAAACAGCGGCCAAGTACGGTGATCAGCAGGTACACGTCTGGCGGCGAAGCTACGACATCCAGCCGCCGCCGCTGGAACGCACCAGCCCGATGTATCCGGGCAATGATCCCCGGTATCGCGGAATGGATGTGAAGGATATTCCTCTGGCTGAATGCCTGAAGGATACGGTGGCGAGGTTTCTTCCGTACTGGCATCAGGTGATTGTCCCGGAAATCAAATCCGGTAAGCGGGTCATCATCGCCGCGCACGGCAACAGTTTGCGTGCGCTGGTGAAGTATCTCGATAACATCTCCGATGATGCAATTACAGAACTGAACATCCCTACCGGCGTGCCGCTTGTCTATGAGCTTGACGCGCAGTTGAAATCCCTGGGGAGCAGGTACCTCGGCGATGACGCTGCCATCAAGGCGAAGATGCAGGCTGTCGCGAATCAGGGGAAAGCAAAAAAGTAACCTGCCGGAACAGAATCCGTTCAGTGCACTGGGAGCGATGAGGCGCTATATTCATCGCATACATCTACATAACCAACTGCTTCCGGACTGTTTTCGGTTATCACTTCAAGATTCAGCAAATCGAATCTCCTGCGAAGTATCCCCTTTACTGAAATTCTGTCGGTGACAATGATATCGCTGTCCCAGACACCATCTCCGTTCATATCATACAACCATCGCACTTCGTAGTACCAGAGTCCGAATTGAGGATCCCATCCTGATTCACCCGTGCGTTTATCAATTCTCCAGGGTCTCCCCGACTGCCTGAATGTCCATTGGTCTCCTGTTGCAAGCGGGTATTTAATGATGGTGAGCGGAGGATACTCCCTTGTGATGGAATCCGTTGCGGTTGTTGATATAGGTTCTTCAAGAAGCCGAATCGCGTCTTGAAGAGAACGAAATGTCCTTTCCCCCAAACGGAATGATTGCGACTGTCCGGCGGGCTGAGGGTCAATCAACGAGCTCGGTATATATCCTTGCAGATACAGCCATCCGGAAGATTGAGTATAGTAGCTGTATGATGGTGATGTTCGGTCCGTCCCAACCGTGCGGAACTCCGTAACAGGAATGAGGTCTGTGATTATTCCCGGCCTGCGTGGGAGCAACAATTGCTTCGTTGCTTCCACTGTGAGTGTGTAGGATAGCGAAAAAGGTTGGAATTGGTAGGTTGAATCAATCGGCCGGTAGTTATGAGTATAGAATGACCGATTATATGTCCACCGATTCCCGATCTGCATAGGATATAAAGCAATTGATCTGCCGCTGTTTCCACCATGCCAGATGGAGATAAACTCGTCGCAGCCGGAGAATGTTGTTGTCAGAAGTAGAACGGAAAGAACGAAGAGTGGATAACCAAGACGTTTCATAGAAGCCTCGTCAGAAGGGAAACACTTACACATAATGTACGGCAAAATGTTCGGGAATGCCATCAGCCCAATAAACTTTTAACATTGAATTTTTCACTTTGAACTTATCTTGCTGTTCCTATATGAATTTCTTATCGTGACCATGACACTGCTTCTTAGTTTGATGTGTTGAATTTCTCATCAGGAACAACCTATGGTGTTGCCATGTCCCGTCTCTCCTCAATCCTGCTTGCGGCAAGCGTATTCATGATTTCTTCCGCTCGTGCACAAACAACTCCGATGAAACTCTCCCTTGATGGTGAATGGTTCTTCAAAGCCGATTCACAAAAAACCGGCGTCGAAAGCAAATGGTTTGCTGAAGATGCAGACCGTTCAGATTGGCAAGCGGTACAAACGCCGCGGTTCTGGGAAGGTTACCCGGGCCTTGCCAATTACGATGGCTGGGGGTGGTTTACGCGCAAGTTCACGGTACAGAAAACAAGCCAGCCATTGAGCATCCACTTCGCCGGCGTTGATGATGATGCAACTGTGTGGGTGAACGGTATTGAAGTCGGAAGCCACACGGGCTACAGCGATCCGTTCGTTCTCGATGTCAGCCATGCGCTGCACAGCGGAGAGAACCACATTGTTGTGCAGGTGATGGATAACGGCGGTGGCGGTGGCATCTACAAACCCATCACTCTTATCGAAACACGAAACCTGGATGAGTTGTTGAAAGGTCCGTACTTCGGAAAACAAGCGTTGAAGAGCGTTGATTGGGTGAAAGATGCAGTCATCTACGAAGTGTATCTCCGTTCCTTTTCAAAAGAAGGGACATTCGCCGGCCTGGAGAAGCGCGTTGTCGAACTCAAGGCTCTCGGCGTGACTGTGCTCTGGTTGATGCCCGTTCACCCTGTCGGGATGAAGCACAGGAAAGGCTCACTCGGCAGTCCCTACTCTGTGCAGGATTTCTATGGAATCAACCCCGAGTTCGGCACAATGGCGGATTTCAAAAAGCTGCTCAACACGGTGCATAAACAGGGAATGAAGCTGATTATTGACCTCGTGATCAATCATACGGCGTGGGATAACAAACTCGTGGCGGAACATCCGGAGTGGTACACGAAGGATGACAAGGGAAACATCGTCCCGCCCAACCCGGATTGGACGGACGTTGCCGACCTGAATTACGATCAGCCGGGCCTGCGAAGATACATGATGGAGATGATGCGCTGGTGGGTAAAGGACGTTGGTATTGACGGTTTCCGTTGTGATGTAGCTGAGCTTGTGCCGACAGATTTTTGGGAGGATGTTCGCAAACAGCTCAACAAAGTCAAGCCGGTCATGATGCTCTCCGAAGGAACACTGCCCGAACAGCACATGAAGGCATTCGACCTGACATACTCATGGAATATCTACGACGTGCTTGATCCGCTGTTGAAAGGGAAGAAGCCCGTCACGCTTATTGATGACATACTCAAGAGTGAATCGCTGCAATTCCCCAGGGGTTCGCTAAGAATGCGCTTCAATACCAACCATGACAAAAACGCCTGGGACTCACCGGCTGTAACAAAGTTTGGGCTGGACGGTTTGAAGCTGAGCGCCGTGCTGGTGAATACGCTTCCCGGCGTTCCGCTTCTCTATACGGGAGAGGAAGTTGCCAATGACAAACGGCTTGACCTCTTTGAAAAAGTGGATGTGGATTGGACGCGCTCCAGAGAAATGGGGGAGTTATACGGGAAATTGTTCCGGTTACGAAAGGAAAACAAAGCGCTCTCCCGCGGCGAAATGCTCAAACTGGTTTCATCATCCGATCAGGATGTCTATGCCTTTTGCCGCATCGCCGGCAAGGATAAAATCATTGTTGCCCTGAATTTTTCCTCTGAGCCCCGGTTTGTTACGGTGAATGTCCCTTTGTCGAAGATTCTGCCGGGCCGGAAGAAAATGACGGTGAAGGAGTTCTTTACCGGAGAGAAGATGGAAGTTGCAGAGGCAACAAAAGAGCAAATTGTGCTGGCGCTGGAGCCGGGAGAGTACCGGGTGTTTGAAATTAAGTAATGGTTAATTACGAATGGCTAACGGATAATTATTAACGGTGCGGCTTGGTTAAAGGAGACGACAGACAGGAACAATTGCTCGAGTTTGCGGTGGCTGTGATTAAGCTTTGTGCGGCCCTTCCGCGCTCGGAATCAGCTAGGCATATTGCCGGACAACTCTTGCGATGTGCCATCAGTCCTGCACCCAATTATGGAGAAGCTCGTGCTGCGGAAAGCAAGAATGACTTCGTTCACAAGCTGGGAATAGTCCTTAAAGAACTCAACGAAAGCCTAATATGGCTTGAAATGATCAAACGATCTGGCTTGATGTCAGCGGACAAACTTGAGTCGGTGATTCGAGAATGTGATGAACTTTGTCAAATCATTGGGGCAAGTATTCAAACAGTTGGGAAGCGTGGTAGTCGGTGATCGTCCAATCGGTCAGCAATTAACCGTTCACCATTTCCCATTAGCTATTTTCTTTACCTCTACCACTACCTCCTCCGCAGTCCACTCATTTCCGTTAATGATCTTCACAACCCGTCCTTCTTTATCCAGTAGTACTGTTCGCAAATTGTGCGCAATCAATCCTTCATCGTCTGAGAATGTCAGCCCGAGGCCGTCTGCAAGTTTGTAGATTGTCGAAAGGCTGTCCGTGGCGAAATCCCAGGTTGCGAGGTCGGCAGTATAGGTTTTTGCGTAGTCCTTCAGGACTTTCGGCGTATCGAATTTCGGATCAAAGCTGATGGTCAGCAGGCGCCATTTTCCGTTGATAGTTTTATCGGCCGAGAGCTGTTTTTGTATTTTGGCGAAATGGTTGCTCATCAGTATGCAAAAATCCGGCAGGGGGCAGCGGGTGTAGATGAATGTTATTGCAAGCGCTTTGCCTTTGTAGTCGCTGAAGCGGATCCGTTTCTCATCCTGATTGGTGAATGAAAGGTCGGGCATCGTATCGCCGGCTTTGAGCACTCTCGCTGTGATACTGCCTTCTACAAGCTGCGGGTCTGGCGCCTCGCCTTTACCGGTTACGGAAAATGTCTCCAGCCAGCTCTCGGTTCTTGAGACGGCAAGCACTCCCTGAATGGTATCTCCCACTGCAACGGACCTCAGCAAACCCGCGTCCTTTACTTTGAACGGCATGGTCATTGCCATCATGTAGTCCGGGATTTCTTCGTGGTCAACAGTGATGCGTAGCTTGATGGTGTCAATTGCAACAACTTCTCCTTTCAGCGGAAAGGTGACCACATCGGTTTGCTTGGATTCCTGTTTGGAGCAGGAAAGCAAAACACAGCAGAGAATCAGAGCAACTGCAGATAGAGTGTTTTTCATTCCGTATTGCAAGTATGTGAGACAAGATTGGGTGACGAAAGATACGAAAGGCGGGGAGAGATGACAAGTATCAGTATTATAAACTCGCATGGCACTCTTGTAATTGCCGTACCCTCGTTTCCGATGGTGTGTTGTATAGGTCCCTCTCCTTGCTTTCCCCTGTTCATTCTCGTACCTTATTCAACAAAAATCAAAAGCCCACATCCCACATCTCATATCCGGCTCCCATCATGCACTACTGGCTTCTCAAAACCGAACCATCAACATACTCCTATGAAAACCTTATGCGCGATAAGAAAGCGACCTGGGACGGAGTGGCAAATCCGGCAGCCCTTAAAAATATCAGAGGGATGCAAAAGGGTGACCTGGCTTTTATCTACCATACCGGTGATGAAAAATCTATTGTGGGTATTGCGGAGATTGTCTCGGCGCCGTATCCCGACCCGAAAGGCGATGACACGCGGCTGGTGGTGGTGGACCTCAAGCCGAAAGAAAAATTGAAAACACCCGTTTCGCTTGCGGCTGTGAAAGCAAAAAAAGAGTTTGCAGATTTTGCTCTTGTCCGCATCGGACGTTTATCCGTTGTGCCGGTGACGGCGGCGCAATGGAAGTCTCTTCTCGTTTTGTCCCACTGACAGGCGCCATGCATGGATATTCTTTTTGCGCTTGGCAAAATTTCTGCAGTATTGATCCTTGTGTTTCTCAACGGCTATTTTGTGGCCGCGGAATTTGCCATTGTCAAGGTCCGGACAACCCAGATTGAGCCGTTGCTCAAGAGTGGGATGCGCCGTGCCCGTATTGCTCAGGGCGTCATTACACATCTCGATGCGTACCTCTCCGCCACGCAACTCGGTATTACCATCACCAGCCTTGCGCTCGGATGGATCGGCGAGCCTGTGGTGGCGCACTTCCTTGAACCGCTTTTTGTTTGGGCCGGTATTGCCGAACCCGCGCTGGTCACAACGATCTCGTTTGCGGTGGGTTTTTCCGTTATCACATTTCTTCACATTGTGCTCGGAGAACTTGCCCCCAAATCTCTTGCGATACAGCATGCCCAGAGAGTCACACTCGCAATTGCTCCGTCGCTTCACCTGTTCTTTCTTGTTTTCCGTCCGTTCATTTCCGCGTTGAACGGGGCTGCGAATTTCTTCCTTCGTTTTTTTGGAATTCAGCCGGCGGCAGGCGGCGAGCTCGCCCACTCCGAGGAGGAACTCAGGCTGCTCCTTACCCAGGGGAAAACAATTTCCACAACCAGCCGGTCTATCTTATTAAGGGCGATGGACCTTCGTAACCGTACTGTCCGGGAGGTCATGGTTCCTCGAACCTCGGTGGTATTTCTGTCCACGGAAAAGACCATTGAGCAGAACATTGCTACGGTGCTGGAAAATCAGTTCACGCGCTATCCTTTGTGCGAGGAGAACCTTGACAGCGTGATTGGGATGATCCATCTGAAGGATATCTTCAAACTCAAGGATGAACACGGCAGCGGCGAAAAGCTTCTCAGCATCAAACGTGAGATGCTGTTTATTCCGGAAACCATGCCGCTGGAACGTGCGTTGAACATGTTCCTGGCAAAGCGCATGCTCATGGCTATTGCTGTGGATGAATACGGCGGCGCGGCTGGCTTGATAACGCTGGAAAATGTCCTGGAAGAGGTTGTCGGAGATATCCGTGATGAATTTGATATTGAGCCCAGCATGGTACAGAAAATCAATGATGCCGAATTTGTCGTGGATGGATCAATGGCATTGCATGATTTCGCTCAGACATTCGATGTTGTTCCGGAATCGAAGGATGTTGTCACCGTCAGCGGATTTGTCCTGCAACTGCTCGGACGTGTTCCTGAAAAAGGCGCGACACTTGAGTTTGGCCAGTGGAGCGGTAGTGTTGATGCTGTTGAGGGAAAAACAGTGAGGCAGCTGCGGATAAAGCGACTTCAGCTGCAAAAGAAACAGAAAAATTCGGAGTAATATCTTGGCACTGACATTCTCGCACAGGTGCAAATTTCTTTGCCTTCCGTTCCTGCTGTGTGCATTAATGTCTGAATGCGCATATTCCCAGTATGATGAACCGGAACCATTCGAAGGGTTTTCATCGCGGTACGCGTCAGTGGGATTCTTTCAGAGAGATTTCAACCCCAGAGGTACCAACCCGCTTGGCGATTCGGCTGGAATTCATTATGACAGGATAATGCCTGTTGCTGCGTTTCGTCAAGGGGATGTCGAGTTGATGCTTGGGTACACGCGATATACCCTGTTGGGCGAGCGCCGCAGTGCCGTGTTTCTTGGCGCGAACTACATGCGGGATGTTATGTTTGCAGGCAATCGGGTCAACTCACTTGCATTTCCCTTTACCATTGCAGTTGATTTCACCAAATCAGAGGCCGTCGGCCCCCAACGCGAAACATTCAATATTGTAAGCATCGGCGGCGGCGGCGGGCTGAAATTCCGTCATACCTCACCTTCGGTGGACGCGGTTATTTCAGGGGTGTTCACGCTTCTTTTCAGTTCGGATGGATTTGGAACGGGAACGGGATTATCCGCCGCAACTATTGCAGAGTCGGTGTTGTTGTTTAAGCGGGTTCCTATCTTTGACGGGATTGTTGTCGGCTATCGGCTGCGTTACCAAACATGGGCGATGTCGGATGAGAAGTTTGATTACAAAAGCCTCTCGCACGGGCCTTTCCTTGGTGTGATGTTCTGATACGTTTGCTTGCAGGGGAGAATTAACGGGCGAATTCGCCTGCAGTGTCTTCTTGTATTCTTATGATCCAGACCATTCGAACAAAAATAATACTTACATTTTCCATCCTCGTGGTCCTGAACCTCGCCGCCGGATTCTGGTCGATTTACAATTTTTATGTCATGGGGACAACACTTGCCACGCTGTTGAGTGAGAATTATCAGAGTATTCTCGCCGCGGAAAAAATGGTGCAGTCGCTGGAGCGGCAGGATAATGCCCTTCTTGTGGCGAGCGAAGGGGAGGATCCTTCCGCGGCAGGAGGGTTTTCGGAGAACAAGGAACTGTTTTTCTACTGGTATGAGCAGGCGGTACATTCTGTTCCCCCGGTGCAACAATCTTTGCGGGATTCCATACAGTGGGCGTATCGCGAATATGCTGTCAGGGCGGATTCGATGAATGCGCGAATCTTGCAGGGAGCATTTCAGGAGGCCAAGCACTACTACTATGAAAGCGTGAGACCACTATCCGACAAGTTGCGGGCGCTTTGCTTCAACCTTTTTGAGCTCAATCAGACGGCGATGTATGATGTTCCCTCGAGGGCGCATACGATTGCAAATCAATCTGCTTATGGTACGCTCGTGGCATCAGTTGTTACACTGGTCCTGAGCGTTATCGCCACTGTGTGGCTGACACGCGTGGTCATCAAGCCCGCCGAAGATCTGACGGATACGGTCCGCCGGATTGGAGCCGGGAAACTGGACTTGAAAATTGATGTTCTCTCCAACGATGAGATCGGGCAACTGAGCCGTGAGTTCAACAAGATGACCGAGCGTCTCAGGAATTTTGAACAGCTGAACATCGAAAAGATTATCGCTGAGAAACACAAATCGGAGGCGATTGTTGACAGTATTTCCGACGGTTTGATTGTTACGGATACGCAAATGCGTATTCTACACTTCAACAAAGTTGTGGCGGAGTTGTTCGGCGTCTCCGATGCTGCCGTGATTGGGATGCCCGTTGGTGATGTTGTCCGGGATGAACGGATTATGTCAGGCATCCGCCTTGCATCGTCGCACCGTGCTGACGTTGAGCAGCGGCCTATGGAATTATTGCATTTTGAAAAACAGGATAAACCGCTGTTTTTCCGGCTCAAACTCTCCCGTATCTATAATAGTGAAGATCGCCTGTACGGCGTCGTCACCCTTTTGCAGGATGTTACCCAATTCAAAGAGCTTGACAGAATGAAGTCGGATTTTATTGCAACGCTCTCGCATGAGTTCCGCACTCCTGTCACCTCCATCAATATGAGTGTTGATTTATTAAACCAGGAAGTGCTTGGTTCCCTGAACAAGGAACAGAAGGAGCTGGTGAACTCCGCAAAAGAGGATTGCTTCCGTCTCACGAAACTTGCGCGCGAACTTCTCCAACTCTCGAAACTGGAGTCGGGGCGGGTTCAGTTGAAAAATGAGGAGCTCAACATACGGTCGGTTGTGGAATTTTCGCTCAAACCGTTGGTGTTGCAATTTCAGGAAAAAGGGGTTGTGCTGGAAAATCACGTTCCGGCAGATCTCCCGACGATCATTGCCGATGAGCAGCAGATTTCCTGGGTGATCAGCAATCTTGTGACAAATGCGCTCAAGTACACGCACACAGGCGGACGCGTCGCCTTGTCCGCACGCAAGCAGGAGGAAACAATCGTTGTTTCCGTTGAAGATACAGGCCAGGGAATTGCAGAGGAACATCAGGAGAAAATCTTCGATAAGTTTGTCCAGGTGAAGCGCGTAGCGGATGCAACACCCGGCAGTGTAGGGCTTGGCCTTGCAATTGCCAAGGAAATTGTTGAGGCGTACGGCGGCAGAATCTGGGTGAAGAGCCAGGTGGGGAAGGGAAGTGCGTTCTCGTTTACCATGCCTGTAAAGGCCACTCACACTTTGTACAAAACATAACAGGACAATGTCCTTCAGAGCCTCCATACTGCTTGTTGATGACGAACAGAATATCCTGAAAACAGTCAAGATTGGACTTGAAGCCGCAGGGTTTGAAGTCATTGGATTTTCAGATCCGCTCGAAGCATTGGGTGCATTACAAGAACACTCATTTGATATCGCTTTTTTTGATTTGAAGATGGAGCCGATGGATGGAATCCGGCTTCTTGAAGAGAGCCGTAAACATTCGCCAGAAACCATCGTGGTGATTATGACGGCGCACGGCACCATTGATTCCGCCGTCGAAGCGATCAAGAAAGGCGCGTTTGATTACCTGCAAAAGCCTTTTGAGTATTCCGAACTCAAACATTTTGTTGAAAGGGTGTATGAATACCACCTCCTGAAAAAGGAGGTCAGGCAGTTGCGCGAAGAGCTTGCACTTCATCGTGGGACCGGAGATATCATCACGCGAAGTCCATCTATGCGCCCGGTGGTGGAGCTGGCAAGACAGGTAGCGCCGGGAAACATCACTGTGTTGATTGAGGGTGAGAGTGGAACGGGAAAAGATCTTCTTGCACGACTTATACACGACCACAGTGTGCGCGAACGAAAACCGTTTGTCCAGGTGAATTGCGCTGCTCTGCCCGAAGCGCTGCTCGAGAGCGAACTCTTTGGCCATGTGAAGGGCGCGTTTACGGGGGCAGTCAAAGACCGGCAGGGACGTTTTGAGGCGGCGGACACCGGAACGATCTTTCTTGATGAGGTGACGGAACTCCCCACGCCCACTCAGGCGAAGCTGTTGCGGTTTTTGCAAAGCAGGGAGTTCGAGCGCGTGGGAGAAAGCACCACGCGTAAAGTGGATGTGCGCGTCATCGCGGCGACAAACAAGAATCTGGAAGAGGCGGTGAAGGGAGGGACATTTCGTGAGGATTTATTCTATCGTCTCAATGCCATTCGTTTGAAACTCCCGCCGTTGCGCGAGAGGGCGGATGACATTCCCCTGCTTGTGCAACACTTCCTGCAGAAATTTGGAGGCAGAAATGAGATCTCTTCCGGGGCAATGAACGCGCTGAAATCGTATTCCTGGAAGGGAAACATCCGCGAACTGGAACATGTGATCGAGCGTGCTGTTCTCCTGGCCAGGCATGAACCAATCCTGCTGCACCATTTGCCTGAGGAGTTTCAGAAATCCGGCGATGCTATGGAGAAGTCGCTCTCACTTGAGGAAATGGAGAAGCAGCATATAATTCGCGTATTGAGGACAGCCACAGACCTTGAGGACGCTGCGGCCATCCTTGGGATAGATCCTGCCACACTCTGGCGAAAGCGTAAGAAATATGGCCTGTAGTATCAAATAGTGGAGGTTTCTTGCAAAAGAAGTTCTTGCATTTTGCAACTTCGCTCAATATATTGAACACCAACAAGTTACCCGTCTTATTTTCCTTTTACTCGTTTCTCATCGTGCAGTTTGCAAACAATGTTCGCGTCGCCATCGGCGACTCGAGGCGTTAACTTGTTGTGAATTATGTTGTTTATCCTTCCGTTGTATGCTGGCATCAACTTTGAACATGAGAGGTTGTGCGCGAGAACTATACCATCCGTAGTTCTCTCTCGATGGAGTATTCCACTTTCCACGGAATACCTTCCATCGGGTGATTGTGGAAGTATCGCATCAGGCAAATCAAAGAAACCATCGCTTAGATCTTTGGAGAAACCATGGCAATCAAGACCACAACTCTGAACAGCGGCACCATCGGTGTCATCGAAGTCAAAGGCTCCTTAATCGGGGGTGAGGAGACGGATGAACTGGGCAATGCGGTTGCCGACTTCATTGAACAGGGAAACAAGAAACTCATTATTGATCTTGGCAAGGTTGACTACCTGAACAGTACCGCCATCGGCGCGTTGGTAAAGGCGCACACCACCTACAAAAAGGCCGGCGGAGTGGTAAAGCTTTGCGGCGTGAACAAAAACATCAACAATATTTTTGTTATCACAAAACTGACGATGGTGTTTGAAGTTGTTGAATCGCGCGACGAAGCAGTAAAGTCGTTTCAATAAGAATGTAGCAATCCATAACTCACTATTTATTTCAAGGAGTCATCAATGAAACAGTCCGTTTTTCTCAGCTTGGTTATTGTGATCACGCTCGGTGTTGCCTTCTTTATCCATCTGGTAGTGCTGGGTAACCCCGGGAATTTCCGCGACGGCGAGACGCGCCACGTCCCCAATAACCTGATGGGCACCGTGTACACCGGCGGAATCATCGTTCCTATCCTCATCACCTTGACGCTGATGAACCTTACTCTCGTATTCGAGCGGACATTTTCGCTTAAAAAGGCAAACGGACGCGGTTCGATTACATCATTCCTCAAGAACGTTCAGAAAGCATTAATGGAGGGGAACCTTGATGCCGCCATCAAGGCGTGTGATGCGCAGCGCGGGTCTGCTGCGAATATCATCCGGACGGGGCTGGCGCGGTACAAGGATATTGTGTCAGATAAGAAGCTCGACGCCGAGAAGAAGATGGCAGAGACGAAGCGTGCCATTGAGGAAGCCACCAGCCTGGAAACACCGCTTCTCGAGCGCAACTTGATTGCGCTTTCCACTATTGCCTCTGTTGCAACAATGTTTGGTCTGTTGGGGACAGTTATTGGAATGATCCGTGCATTTACCGCTCTTGCGGCTGCAGGTGGCGCTCCTGACGCCATCCAGCTCTCCATTGGTATCTCTGAAGCACTCATCAATACGGCGCTCGGATTGCTTGCTGCAATTCTTGGCATTGTTGCATATAACTTTTTCGTGACCAAGGTGGATAATTTCACCTACATGATCGACGAAGCGAGCTACAACGTCGTTGAAATTCTCAGCACGAAAACAACCGACTAGCCCAGCGAGCTTCCCATGCCAAAATTCAAACCAAAACGACAAGGTGTCCTGATTGACATGACCCCGTTGGTGGACGTGGCATTCCTCCTCCTGACGTTCTTCATGTTGACTACATCATTCAAACCACCCGAAGAGGTTGAGATAGAGCTCCCGTCATCGAACTCGGTATTCAAGCTTCCCGAATCCGACGTTATGACCATTTCGTTAAGCAAAGACGGTCGCATTTTCCTGGGACTTGATTCGCAGAAGTTGCGCGGACGGCTTTTCGGGAAGGAGAACGAACTGAAAGGGAGCATTGAGATCCCGAAGGAACGGCTTGCCGACATGCTTGTTCAGGCCAGAACGGCAAACCCGAAGCTCCGGACGGTGATCAAGGGTGATAGAGGCTCCGAGTACGGAGTTGCCGAGGATGTTATGAACATTCTTCAGAAAACCAGAATCACCCGCTTCAATCTCGTAACGAATATGGAAAATTAGGAGGTATAGACTATGGCAGGTGGCGGTGGTGGAGCGCCAGAACCCCGAAAACACGGCAAGGGGAAAAAGCGCAAGAAAAGCAGAAGGCTCGGCATACGTATTGACATGACTCCGTTGGTGGACGTGGCATTTCTCCTCCTGACGTTCTTCATGTTGACAACGTCCATGTCGCGCCCGCAAACAATGGAAATAAACCTCCCTCCGGATGAAGTGAATATCGAAATCGCGGAGTCCAATCTTCTTACACTTAGGGTGGATTCCAAGGAGCGCATCTATTGGAGTATCGGGATCGAGTCGCCAACGAAAATTGAATTCAATGCCCTTCGGGAGTTTTTGAAGCAGCGTTCACAGGCGAATCCCAAGTTGGTAACACTTGTAAAGGTGGATCGTGAGGCGAAATACAGCACCATGGTCAACATGATGGATGAGTTGAATCTTGCAAACATCACGAGGTTCAGCCTTGCTCCATTGCTTGATCAGGATAAGGCGATGCTTTCCAAGGTTCAGTCATAGCATTAGTATATCGAAGGAGAAACCATGTCAACGATGTCTGTTGCAGGTACATATCAGGGCGAGAAATACGGAGCAGTTGAGCTCAAGAAGGTCTATCAGAAATACTGGTCGATTGCTCTCGGCATCGCTGTTGCGATACATCTGTTAATTGTTGGCTCATATTTTCTCATGGAGGTGTTGGGAAATGATGAGCCTCCGGTGGCTATGGTCCGGGTTATGAAATATAGTGACCTCGGGCCGCCGCCATCAATCACGAATGCGAACACACCTCCTCCGATTGCGGTTTCTGCTCCTGTTGCCAAGCCGACTGTCGGAGCGCCCGTTCCGGTGCCCGATGCCGAGGTGAGCCCTGAGCAAACCATCGCTACGCAGACGGAAATGAGCAATGTTGCTGCGCCGATAGGCGAGGGTGCGGGAGACGGCGGTATTGCTGTTGAGCAGGATATCCAGATCGAAGATGATGGCCCACCAGCGGATTTTGTTCCTGTCGAGAAGGAACCTGTGATCGTGAAAAAGGTTGAACCCAAGTATCCTGAGCTTGCCATGCGTGCCGGATTGGAAGGCAAAGTATGGGTCAAGATTTGGGTTGACAAGGAAGGGAAGCCGAAGCAGGTTGTAGTATTGAAAAGTGATGCCGAGATTTTCAATGAACCCTCCATCGAAGCGGCAAAGCAGTTTTTGTTCACGCCAGCGTACATGAATAATGGGCCCGTTTCTGTGTGGGTTTCGGTGCCGTTCAGGTTCAAGCTGGCAGATAGGAAATAAAACCAGTGTAGCTTAGGTAGTTCAATGCCGTTCAGTATTTGCAACGGCTGGGCGAAACAACGAAGGGGAAGGAGGTGCATACTTCCTTCCCCTGATTGTTTCAGGAGGATGGAATGGATTTTGCAGTGGTGCTACGGTACACCATTCTGGCTGTTTCCGTTGCCGCGATGGTGTTGGGAGCTCTGGTTATGGCGGGGATACTGATACCGGCACGGATTCCCGACGAGTTTAGAATAATTGTGGGAGCAGTAACGTTTCTGTACGGTGCGTATAGGTTCGCGGTGGCATATTTCAAGAAAGAAGGCTCAAGGCGCCATGAACTCTAGGGTTGTTATAATTTCTGAGATGGTGTTGTTCTTCCTGTTTTTGGGATGTCAAACGGAGGAGGTAAAGTACACCCCCACGGCAGGTACCGTGACAATTGAATGTGATGAATCGGTACTGCCCGTGATCACCCTGCTCGTGAATGATTTTCAACGTCAGTATGAAAGGGCCAAGATCGTTGTCAGGAGCGTGGAGGGTCGCGAAGCAGTAGCCGATTTTGCCAGCGATTCCGTACGCTATATTGTTATGGGAAGGCAATTCGATCAGGAGGAACGGTCGGCCATTACCGGTGGGAAAATCGAGTTTCAGGAATACAATGTTGCCCTCGGAGCTGTGGCCGTTATTGTCAACAAACAGAATCCTCTTACACAAATTCGCCTTGGCTTGCTTGACAGTATTTTTTCCGGGACGATTACCCGTTGGCCCGGGAAAAATCAACATGGCATGATTGATGTCGCCATCGGTGGCCTCAACTCAAGTCCTAACGTGATTTTCAGAACGCTTGTCATGAAGGGCAAATCATTCCCTGTCACGGCCACACCGTTCCCATCAAGCGAGAAGCTGATTGAATATGTTCACAATAACTCAAATGCAATTGGTCTTGTCGGACTAAGCTGGCTTCGTGGAAAAGAAGCTGACGTTCAGGTATTGGCACTGGGAGAACCGGGATGGCGCCCTGATACCACGGAATCATTTGGCCGTTACTATCCGCCTGTGCAGGCGCATATCCATCGAAAATTCTACCCGATCAATACTCCCGTGTACATTTATAGGAGGGAAGTCCTGCCTGATGTAGGCTATGGATTTATTTCGTATGCAACCAGTGGGACAGGGCAAAAAATATTTTTGAATAACGGGCTGGTGCCAGTGACCATGCCGGTCCGCTTGGTGACACTCACATCGAAAGGGGTGCAATAACCCATGAAGCAGACGTTCTGGATTTTTCTTCTTACGGCAACCTCGGTGGCATCTGGTCAGGATGTTTACAATAAGGCGAAGAGCGCGCTCATGGCGCGTGATACTTCCGGTGCTGTTGCGGGATTTCATGATGCCTTGAAAGTCGGTCAGAAGCCCGCCGAGTCGAATTACTATCTTGGCGCAATTGCTTTTGCTCGCGGCTCCATCGAAGATGCAGTCCGATTCCTCGAGTCTTCTGTCCAGGCAGACGATGACAACCTTGATGCCTTGAAGGCGCTGGGATCAGCGTACATCGGAAAGAACGAAGCTGCGAAGGGATTGGAGACATATCGTCGCGCTGCAAAAATTGCCCCCAAAGATTGTGATCTCGCTGTATCCTACGGGCGCGCGCTGCTTGCTGCTGATTCTGTGGACGCTGCGGTTGTAAATCTTACGAAAGCAAAAGAGTGTTCTCCAAATGATCCTTCAATTTTCGAAGGATTAGGGGATGCCTACCTGAAACAAGGCGTGACACCTCTGGCAATAAGCAATTATCAGCAATCAGTGACACTTAACCCGCGGAACATTGAAATCAGTTATAAGCTCGCGCGGGCGCTGGAAAAGAACAAGCAATATTCAGAAGCTGTGAAAGCGTATGATACAGTTATTGGCATTGACTCGACAAATGCTGATGCCTACTTTCAGAAAGGAAGCATTTTGGTGCGGGCTAAACAGTATGCTCGCTCCCTTGAGCCATTGCGAAAGTTTGTTGAATTGCGTCCAAAATCCTTCGATGGCAACTCCATGTTGGCCAAGGCCTTGTTGGAATCGCCCAAGAGAAACAGTGAGGACGTTGTCAAATATGCTAAAATTGCCATTGACTTAGATTCTTCATCAGTGGATGTATGGAGAAACTATTTTTATGGATTGGTGGAGGTCAAGGATTTTGAAAAGGCGGAGGTGGCACTTGGGGCATTACAGCGTAGAGGAAAACTCGAGGTGGGCGATTATCTGAAGCTGGGTGACCTCTATTTCGGGCTGAAGAAGCGAGAGGAAGCATTGAAATGGTACAAGGAGGCTGCCTCGGCTGATTCCACCAACTGTGATCCATACTTCAACCTCGGATTCCTGCACATGCAGGGACAGCAGTACGCAGATGCGGCGATGTATTTTGAAAAGAAGATTGCCTGTGACTCAAACTCCATGAGTGCATATGTGAATGCTGCGGCATCATACATGCAAACGAAGAACTTTGAGCGCGCACGGATGCTGCTTGTGAGCGCCATTGAACGCAAAGCTGACTTTTTCCAGGGACGACTATGGCTTGCCCGGTATTATGTACAAGTGGATTCGTTCGACAATGCCAAGACGCAATATGAAGAAGTGCTTCGTCTGGTTGGTGAAAATACTGAAAAATACAAAAAGGAGGCAGGTGAGGCACATTCCCTTCTTGCATCTCTGTATTCTTCACGGCAGCAATATGGCAAGGCTATCGAGCAGTTTGTGGAAGCATCAAAAGTAGGGTTTGAAAATGGTGCTATGCATCTCTCATGGGGCCAGGCAATTCTTCAGACGCTGAACCCAAAAGATGATACCCCCGAGGAAGCCAAACGGAAGAATGATGAAGCCGTTCGCCACTTCCGTAGATGTATTGAATTGGAGCCCAATAAT
Source organism: uncultured Chitinophagales bacterium (assembly GCA_964633855.1). Taxonomy (GTDB): domain Bacteria; phylum Bacteroidota; class Ignavibacteria; order UBA10030; family UBA6906; genus CAZWIN01. The sequence goes on along the minus strand of CAZWIN010000003.1, from coordinate 9,752 downwards.
TGTGCCGGGCATCTCTGGCTGGCTGAGGGGCTTGTGCGTGCAAGAGTCGCCGGCGATGACGCAACCAACAAGAAACTCAAGGAAGAAGCTTGTGCGGAGTATAGGAAAACGCTTAAGTGTGATCCCAAAAATGAGGATGCAAAGAAAGGCCTTGAAAGGATAGGCTGTTAAGGCATTAATCGGCTCGGTGGCTTTATGAAGCGGCCGCCTGTGCTTAGCACAGGCGGCCTTTTTTATTATTCGCCAGATCTCCAAAGATTCATACAATTATCAAGCTTGATCTATTGACATCAAGGGGGTTCTTGTATATATTTAAAAACGCACATATCGTACATTTCGATTAACTCATAAAAGGCCTTTTTACTGCCTTGCATACAGTTAGGGGAATCCCGTGGACCGATCAAGACGTGGTGATGGAGACAGACAATTTGAAGTTACAATGTTACCGCATATGGATGTTTTGTATAACTACGCATTCTATCTGTGTGGAGAACGCGAGCAGGCCAATGATCTTCTCCAGGAGACTTACCTGAAAGCATTCAGGTTTTTTGATACATTCGAGAGTGGAACAAACGCAAAAGCATGGCTGTACCGGATTATGCGTAACACATATATCAACCAGTATCGCAGCGTCAAACGTACTCCCGATCATGTAGAGTACGACGATCACACCTTGGTTAACCAGCGATCGGATGGCAGTACAAATGATCTGCGTGAGAGCATTGACACTGGAATGTTTGACGATAACATTGCCGACGCTATTGCTTCGTTGCCTGAGAAATTTAAGAGTATAGTTATCCTGAGGGATGTGGAAGATCTCCCTTACGAAGAAATTGCGGACACACTGGAACTTCCGGTAGGCACAGTCCGATCACGGCTGCATCGTGCGCGTGCTATTCTTTTTGAAAAACTCAGAGTATACGCATCGGCACGGGGATACGCCGTTCGAACAAACTTCTCCAAGGAAGCGGCCGCATTGGCGGTCTACACTGCCTGAAGGGCGGTCAGAAGAGACCTGATAATGTTTGCAGTAACACCCCAAATTGTATGCTTCCCGGTTTCATAAAACCACACTTCATGGTTTTTCCCGTTCAGGCTTCGCATCTCCATTCTCCCTGTTGCCGGATTGGCAAAGAAAGAGAGGGGTAGCGTGAATACCTCTTCGACTTCCATCGCATTTATGTGAATATCTGGTAATTTGTCAATAATCCCAAGAACAGGAGTAATCACAAAGCCTGTTGGTGTGAAGAGGTCTTCTAACATGCCCACTACCTCAACGGCATGCTCCGGAATCCCGACCTCCTCGGATGTTTCCCGTAACGCAGTTTGGATAATCGTTTTGTCGTCCGGATCCGCCATGCCACCGGGAAATGAAATCTGACCCTTATGGGTTTCTACCAATTCAGTTCTTTTGGTGAAAAGGAGTTCCGGGGTCCGTCTGCTGAATACAACGGGGACCAACACGCCCGCAGGACGATATCCGTTCAGTGATGGCGATTGACGTTTGGTGTGTACGGGCAGAGCGGTGAGTCTTCTTCGGAGTTCATGTTCTGTCAATTTGCTCATTATGACTGAAATATAGCTAAACCTATGCCAACAGCAAAGCCGTGAAGCCGAATTGCAACTCCCGATGAACTCTTGTATATTTCATATGTGGAAAAAAACAATGTATTTTTGAAAGGCAGTACAGTGCGGAAGATTTTTGCGTTTCTTGCAGCTGTTCTTTGCGTTATCGCACTCTCTCTCGATGCTTTTGGCTGGGGTGGCGATGGCCATAGGTTTATTAATCGAAAGGCCGTGTATCACCTGCCGGACCAAATGCTTTTATTTATTCAGGACAGCAGTTTTTTTTCACAACATGCTAGCGATGCCGACATACGAAGAAACACCGATACGGTAACAAGTCTCTATGCCGAAGCACCGCGTCATTTTATGGATATAGATGACTATCCGGATTTTCACAACCTTCCACGTAACCTTGATACCTTGGTGGCACTGTACGGAGTACAACGCGTAAAGAATAATGGCACGAGCCCGTGGGCTACAATCTGGAATATGGATTCCCTGGTGAATCAGCTCAGCCGCGGGGATTGGGACAGGGCAACTCTGACAGCGAGTGATATCGGCCACTATGTGGGCGATGCGCATCAACCGCTGCACAATACGGTAAACTACAATCCGGGAGGGCTGCATTCACGCTACGAATCAACAATGATTAATGCCTCGCACTATCTTTCGCAGTTGTTTATTACCCCTGATTCATGCCACTATATCCAGAACAAAATCGATTATGTGTTTGAATATGTTCTTCATGCGAACAGCCTGGTTGATTCTGTGATTCAGGGTGATACATATGCAAAGGTTGTGTCAGGCTGGAATGGCAGCGGCACTCCTCCGGCATCATACTATGCCGCTCTTTGGAGTTACACGCGATCATTAACGCTCGATCAAATGCAAAGCGCAACTCAAGACCTTGCGAGTTTGTGGTACACTGCGTGGGTTGATGCAGGGCTTATTGTTTTGGATGTGAACCCACCGGAACCAAAGACCCCCGCGAATTTTCAATTGGCACAGAACTATCCCAACCCCTTTAATCCGTTAACAACCATTTCATATTCCCTTCCTGTTGGGGGGACCGTATTCCTCAAAGTGTTCACAATTGATGGCCGCGAGGTGGCGACCCTGGTTCGGGAGAATCAATCGGTGGGTGCTCATAGCGTACAATTCGATGCATCCAATCTGGCAAGCGGCGTGTATCTCTACAGATTGCAACTCGGCAGTTTTACCCAAACAAGAAAGCTCATCCTTCTTAAGTAGTCCCCTTCAGTGTCCGTCACCTACTGCGATGGCTGCCTTGAAAAGTTTACCAACCACAACCCTGCATATCAAAAATATGGTATGCAACCGCTGTATCAAAGTCGTTGCTGATGAACTGCTGCGCCTCGGTTTTGATGTCCGCAGTGTCACACTTGGTGAAGCGGTCGTAAGCGGGCATGTCAGTGAACCACAAATGGGCCAAGTTGCTGTAGTGTTGGGAAACAACGGTTTCGAGTTGATCAAAGACCGCCGGGCAAAAACGGTGGAGCGCATCAAGCACGCTATTCTTAAGTTTGTCCGGAACGATCACGAAAAGCAGCCCATCGCCGCGTCACCATTACAATTTATAGCCAGTGAAGTCGGGCAGGATCATCATACCCTAAGCAAACTGTTTTCATCAATAGAGGGTATGACGGTTGAACATTACCTCATCTTGCAAAAAATCGAACGGGTTAAGGAGCTCATCAAATATGGCGAACTCAACTTGAGCGCCATTTCGTACCTGCTCGGATACAGCAGTCTTCAGCATCTTTCCAATCAGTTCAAGCAAATTACCGGCATGACGCCATCGGAATTCAAAAAGCTGATTGGAAATACAAGAAAACCGCTTGATACTGTCTCCACAAGAAAGAAATCGTAGCCTGTCGCGCGCACCGGCTTGTCTTCGCTAATACAATTCACAAGCAATCGCCATGGCCAAAGAGTATCCACCCCATATGCATACAGCCGAGCACATTCTCAATCAGACCATGGTGCGGATGTTTGGCTCGGGTCGTTCCTTCAGTGCCCATATTGAAAAGAAAAAGTCCAAGTGCGATTATCATTTCGATCGCAATCTTACTCCCGACGAGATCAGGGAACTTGAACGCCGTGTGAACTCGGTGGTTGCAGCCGATATGCGGGTCACGCAAGCATTCATGCCACGTGATGAGGCCGACAGGCTCTTTGACCTCTCCAGATTGCCCGATACGGCAGGCGATCCCCTTCGTGTTATTCGTATTGGTGATTATGATGCTTGCCCGTGCCGCGGACAACATGTTCCTCAGACGGGTCACATTGGCAGGTTCACCATTATCTCAACATCGTACGATAACGGTGTGTTGAGGGTACGATTCAAGGTTGAGGCAACTGATGGAAATAGAGAAACGGAGTGAATGTGCCGGATCGTTTAGGCTGGAGAGTAATATCAAGGACAGTGCACTCTTTTCGAATCACGAATTGTTGATTTCTGAGAGCACCTTACGCGCTCGGGAGCAAAAACCTGCACTGCCGTAGGCAAACTGTTGCTCAATCACCAGCCGTAACTCACGCTTCAGATCGGGATTTTGTAGTGCAATCCTTCCGAGAACCGTCATGGAAAACGCCTTGACGGCAATTGTTTCCTTAGCCGAGCCGAGGTATTTGAAGCATACTGTGGCTGTCATCCCAAGGAGATGTTTTGGAATATCAATAAACTGAAGTATTCGGACCACGTTTCTTCTGACTGAGACATGAACTCCGGGCTCTTCCATTCTTGCGATCATCTGTTTGAGATACGGACGTAGCAGATGAGGGTACCGCTCAGCGCAGCTGTTTACAATCCATGCGGAACGTTGTGTGACCCTGTACTCACCTTTAAGAAACAATTTCATGAGTTGCTGGAAACGGTGCACATCATCTCCAATCCAACCGGCAATTCGCTCGGTTTGTCTCTTTGAATGTTCCTTGAGGATTTCTTCTTCCAGATGCATGAAAACCCTCGATCCGTGATTCGCAGATTACAACTTCTACGGTGAATGTATTATTTTTTCATGTTGAGAGCAAAAGAGGAAATAATGAAAGAAAAAAAGCGTTGTTCCTGGGCCGGATCCAACCCCTTATATGTAAGATATCATGACAAGGAGTGGGGGGTTCCCCTGCATGATGATACAAAACTCTTCGAGATGCTGATTCTTGAAGGGGCACAAGCCGGCCTGAGTTGGATTACTATTTTGAGGAAAAGGGAGAATTACCGGAAGGCATTTGACGGGTTCAATGCGAAAAAGATAGCTGTGTATAATCAGCGGGCCGTCAACCGGCTGATGAAGAATGAAGGAATAGTGCGTAACAGGTTGAAGATTGAGGCAACTATTACAAACGCGAGAGCGTTTCTCGTCGTGCAAGAAGAATTCGGAACATTTGACGCGTATATCTGGCAGTTTATCGGAGGGAAGCCCCGGCCTAACCGATACCGGTCATTCAAGAATATTCCTGTGTCAACACCGGAGTCGGATGCTATGAGCCGCGATTTGAAAAAACGTGGTTTCCGCTTTGTCGGAACCACCATGTGTTATGCATTTATGCAGGCGACCGGTATGGTAAACGACCATACACAAGAGTGCTTCTTGTTTCCGTGATAATCTTTATTCTGTCCCCAAAAAAGGGAGTCCGGCCAAGGCCGGACTCTTGTCATTTTGATAACCGTCGGTCGGACGGCGAACAAGCAAAACTCAATGCTTGGTCTTCAAAGGATATGCATCGTATTGTGTACTACTGCTTCTCCTTTCATCAGGTTGTGGTTGTATCAAGCCCACCGGCAATGGAAAGCCGGAGGGGAATATCTAATAGTCGCGTTCCTGTCCGAACACATTCAGCTTGCCGTTCATGTGAAGCGAGGCGTTGATAATACGAAGGTTTGCATCAACGACCCCGGGATGGCAGTTGGCGCACACCAGTGAATTAAAATGCGTTCCTCCGTTCAACGATGTCTTCGGCAAAGCCCTTTCCGCAAGTGTTGGTTTGGAGACATCCCCATGACAAGTACCGCATGCAATTTGCGCTGCTGAAGTGTCGTTCCATACCGGTGCGTTGTCTGGGTTTCCGTTTTTGAACGCCCCATGACAATACGTATTGGCGCACGAGCCAGTGGAAGCATTGTACTGGGGGATCGGCCGGACTACTGCGAGCGAAGAATCGAAATCCTCCGTTGCTGGTTCGTTGGTGACAACATGGGCAAGCGTTGCATTAAAAATAACTTCCGCTGGCCCGGGAGTGTCGACGTGGCCGGCTACATAGACACTTGTCGGAACAATATGACATTCTGAACAGACAGTCACTGCAGCATTTGAAGAACCAAGAAGGTGTTTCTGGTGCGCTCCCACGGCATGTGCTGTCCGGGCAGTGTTGCCATCAAGGTCACGCGGTGGTGCGGGATTGGAACTGCCATGGCAAGTTGCGCAATTCTCGGGACCGGCATTGTTGGTGTGACACGCGAGGCAACTGGCGCCTGATGTTCCCCCATTATACGAAACACCATGGCACATTTGGCACGATCGCATATCCCAGTTGTTTGTGCGAATTGCATTTCCGTGGAAATCAGCCGCCTCCGGATTTATCCATCCGTCAGCGTGGACCTGAACCCCGGGATTTGCGGGAGTCGGCAGATCCGTTTTCAGTTCTGCACATCCCCACAACCCCAACAATGCTATCAAGACGGCTGAGATTCTGTACGTCGTTCGAATGTCCATGATAATCGAGGCTCTTTCCTTGATCCGTTACGAAGGTTATGGCGCCCTGAGTTCGGCGATTGAGGATCGGAGGAGTTCATAGGCATACCGGGTATTATGCACTCCATGGCTTCCTTCGTGTTCGATGAAATAGTAATTGTAGATTGCCCCGGCCTTCGCCGCGGGGGCGATTCGCAAAGGTGCCGATGTACTGGCGCGGAGAAGGTCGGTAGTCCCGTTGAGCCAATTCTTTGCAACAAGCAGCTGTTTCAATGTATCGAGGTTTGCGTTGATCGCCGTCTGTGCGCCCACAGGGCTTGTTGCCGGACCGGCATAATCAACGGAAGCGAAGGAGGAACCGTGACAACCGGCATCCCTACAGCCGGTCAATACGGTTCCCGTCGTTCCTTCACTTTCATATCTCACTTTGAACGTGTGTCCTCCGCCCAGACCCGCCTGGCCTCCGATCGGCTCTGCCATGTGGCATGCGATACATCCTTTTTGTTGGATTGCTCCATTTGATGTGTGATTGGAGTTTCCGGTGTATGTGTATCCAACAAATTGAAATCCGCCGGTCCCATTAAGCATCTGTCCGTTCACGCCGTAGTGCGGGTACCATCTGCTGGAGGTGATGACAATCGTGTCCGTGATGGCAGTTTTTGTCGGATCTGGTTTCGGGCTCATCGGCGATGTCTGTCGAGTCTGATGGCATTGCATGCAGAGGTTACCTTCGCCGTAGTCAACAACGGCATCCGGCACCCCCTGTATGTAAGAGGCAATGGTCACTGGTGCCTGGGTCCTCAATGAGAAATTCCCGCGCGCATGAGGTGAGTGGCAGGCAAAGCAACCCGGAGGACTCGGATTGTTGATTTGAGATGCCATCTGGGTTTGGAATCCCCCCCGTGCTCTTTCAGCAAATCCTTCTGTGGTGTGACATCCCGAACAGGTCGCAGTATTGCGATCGGAGTGGCCACCCGTGGCATGTACTGATGAACTGTACTGATACGCCCGACCAGCAACGTTATAGACGGTATCGGTGCTGGGGTCATGGCATGTAGCACATTTGATCCCGGGAGCAAACCCCTCCAGATCAATTCCTGCAGATCCTGCAGGGCCGGCTGGCCCTTCTGGCCCTTTGCAACCTGATACTAGCAAAAAGAGAACCAGCCCCGCTAGAACGGCAATGATATCAAATCTCTTCATTGTTGATTACCTCCTTGTAGTTGTATCCATAGAAATCGTTAGCGAACCTGTCCACTCTCAAGATGACACGTCATACATGACGGGTCGGCCCCTTGAACATCATGGCAGCTCATACAGTTTTCAATATCGCGCCGTGCCTCCTGTGCATGAAGGCCGCCCCCTGAACCCCGTCCCAGTGTTGTAAATCCGGCAACGGAATGGGAAGTTGGTTTGAATTTCAACTGTGTTATGTTGCCTCCAGCCTGGTGGCATTCAACACAAAATGTCTGAGCCTCGTGGCACGAGGCGCAATCCATCAGCTTGGACTTTGCATCAACGCCATGGGTGAATCGGTAGTTCAGCGAGTGAACATTTTGCAGCACTGTCTGTTTATGCGAATCCTTGGTTGATCTCTTCGATCCGGGATCAGCCATGAGATCCCGTTTCCCGAATTGTTTGAGGCCTCCGCCCTGATGACAATCCTGGCAAAAAGTTTCGGCATGGCACGTCTGGCAACTGATATCCATGGAGCCGAGTCTCACCTCATCTTTGTGATTATGCAGAAAATCCGAACGCTGATGATTCATCGGCAGCAGCGAGGCAAAATTGGTATGGCATGATTCACATGTATTGGAGACTTTGCTGTTGTTGTGACAGGTGTTGCAGGTTCCCATGCCCGGCATATTTGCCCTTCCCGCAAAGTCTGCCTTGTCAATTCCTTGATGACATGTCACGCACTCCATTCCGGCAGCAATGTGTTTCTCGTGGGGAAAAATAATGTCGCGCCCCGGGTTTTCGAATTTTACCTTCTCGCCGTTTTCATAATGGCATTTCAGGCACTGCTCAGTGTCTTCAACATCATGACATGTCGTGCAGGATTGTTTTGTTGCAAGAAGATTGTCCGAAGCGCGCGTGCTTGTTGTTGCTTCTGTGTGGCAGACGCTGCAATCGTTTACCCCCTCGACTGCGTGGGACTTATGGGAAAACTTGATGATGGCTGACCGGTCTTGCTCGTCGTACCGCTCGGGTGGAAGGGGGGTTGCCGTGAGGCCGGACCAGTGTAGCATCGTTGCAATGACTACGGCGACGACAAGAAGCAACGGAAAAATGATATATCGTCTGATCATAACCGTCCGCCCTTATTGAAAAAGATTCAATTGATTGCTGAACCAGAAATTCAGTTTTCCAAAAAACCTGAAATCGCTTTTTACCGCTTTATTGTTCACCCATTGCCCCTGGAGATCCACCGAGAACTGGCTGACTGGCCGTAGCGTTGAACCAAGAGCCAGTGCAATAGCTTCTTCAGTTTGCGCGGAAGTATCCAGTTTGTATGAAGAGAAGGAAATTCCGCATGAGGGTGTGAAGCAGTTCTCGAAAAGAGGATACGCCGCATCTGCTGTGAGAGAGGTGAGTTCTCCTGCGTATCCATCGCTTCCCCGATAGGTAACCGATGCATACCGGTGTGCTATGCCGGCAGTCCATCGGGCACTGGCATCGCCGTTGTAATGTACCTGTCCGGCTCTTGCGAAAAATCTCAGATTTGACATAACCATGCAGTCGGCCCCGGCTTCAAGTTCATCGGTTTTTCCGCCTGCGAACAGGGCAAAAAACGAATTGAAAGGAACATTTGGCTCACGGTGGATAAAGTCAGCTGTTAATGACCACGTTTCGTCAATATCGTACCTGATCCCACCCTGCGCGCGCTGGATATTTTTCTCGTTCAGATCGTGATCATACCGCCCATACAGGCTTAACTCTGAAAAGCGGTATGAAATATCTCCACTGATGTATTGTTCTTTGAGCGATGCTGGAATAACGTAATAGGGAGAAGGATTGAACAGTGAATCAGCGCGGGTTGCCCAGTATGGGTCGCGGTCACGTTGGCGGTTTATGTAGCTGATTCCGAGCCGGGTGTTTGGTATTGCGCTGACAAGAATTTGTCCGCCAACAGTAAAATCCTTTTTGAGCGGCTTCCAATCATCAAATCCAAGTCCTTCCGGGACGTTTGCCCCTCCATAAAGAGTGAAACGGTATGTGTTCTCCCGGAGGCGAATTGTTGCCATTGTACCATCCAGCGTTCCGGATCCCACGCCGACAAAATACGGCATGCGTCCGAGGGAGAGATCCATTGCACCGGCAAGGTTCCTCAGCTTGGCATACAAATACCATACTCGAAGATCGGGAGTCTCGTCAAGGTTCTTTTGCAGGGCCATTGCGCCCTGTACATGTGTGTGAAGGCTGAAATCGGATTGCGCAATATCCAGCACGACAGATTGGAAACCCCGCGTG
>CAZWIN010000002.1:0-36926 GCA_964633855.1 uncultured Chitinophagales bacterium | reverse complement strand
AGGGTATCATCCCTGAGCGTGGACTTCACCCCCATTGACTTGAGAAGGCTCGACATTGTGGCAATATCGCGAAGATTGGGCGTGTTGCCCAGGCGAAATGTACCGCTTGCCAGCAACGCCGCCGGCATAAGGGCGAGCGACGCATTCTTTGCGCCTCCAATGACGACAGTACCGCCCAGTTTCTTTCCACCGCGAATGATGAACTTGTCCAATCACACTCCTGCTTTGATGAAGTGACGAAGCAATGTAGCAAAATGGCAGGGAAAAAACATGCCTCGACATACATCAATGTGTCGGCTCAAGATTACTATGGCCATATCAAAATGTTCGGGCTGTGGCGCGGTGATGCGCTTCCCACGTGAGCTGTTTCTTTTCTACATGAAGATTTTAGCTGTTGCTTCTCGCAGTACCATCAGGTATATTTCCTGCGGCATTCCTTAACGTTCAATCCTCTTCATATCTTCCGGCACATGCATCTTCGAACAGTTGTACACTTGCTCCTGGTATGCACATTTTTTCTTTCCCAACCCTCAACCGTTGCACAGATATCGCTCAATGATGACCTCGCCCGAGTCATCTCTCTTACTTCCACTCCGACACGTATCATCTCACTGGCCCCGAGTATAACCGAAACTCTTTTTTCCGTTGGCGCAGGAAAGCAGGTTGCCGGTGTTACAGACTACTGCAACTACCCTGCTGAAGCAAGGCAGAAGCCACACGTTGGCGGCGTGATCAACCCGAGCATTGAGACCATTATCAGCCTCGCACCGGATTTGATTATCCTCAGCATGGAAGGAAATGTACGGGAGGATTTTGCAAAACTGGTGAGCCTGGGAATTCCGGTGTTTGTGACCAACCCGAGAAATCTCAGCGGCATTTACAAGTCCATCTCGGACCTTGGCCGGCTCACCGGGCATTCCGCCAGGGCGGAAACGCTTGTGACTGCACTGAAGGCGAGAGAGAGAACAATAGCCGCTCCAATGCATCTGCGTGTTGAACAGAAAGTCATGCTGATTGTTTCGCTCCAGCCATTGATTGTTGCAGGAAGCCGGACCTTTATTGCAGAATTGATGGAGCTTGCCGGCGGGCTCAATATTGCCCGCACATCACCGGGAACATACCCGACATACAGCCGCGAATCTGTGGTGGCGGAAAACCCCGACGTTATTATCGCGATGTCTGACGCGGTAAAAAGCACTGCCGAACTTTTGGAAGCATATCCGGAATGGGCCCAGCTTTCCGCCGTCAAGAATCAAAAGGTGTTCCGTATAGACTCTGACATTATCTCTCGTCCCGGCCCCCGTGCACTTGAGGGGCTCGAGGCGCTGCATTCCATGATTTCATTCAACAAAGGCAAGTAACATGAAACGAACAGCAAAACGTAAACCACGGCGAAAGGTTTTCATTGCCGTTGCCGGCAACATTGGGGCGGGCAAGTCTTCACTGACCAGAATTCTCAGCAAACGGTTCGGTTGGAGACCGTATTTTGAATCCGTTGCGGACAATCCCTACCTGACGGATTTTTACGCCGATATGAGGCGGTGGTCATTCAATCTTCAGGTCTATTTTCTTTCCAATCGTTTTAGAAGCCATAAAGCTATTACCGAGGGGCGCGGCTCTGTTATTCTTGACCGGGTGATTTACGAGGATGCCGAAATTTTTGCACGCAACCTTCACCTGATCGGAAATATGGAGCTGCGTGACTACGAAAATTATGTTGCTCTCTACAACGTCATGACCGAATATCTTCATCCGCCGGACCTTCTCATTTACCTGCGTGCGAATACAGATACACTCGTCCGCCAGATCTCTCTCCGCGGAAGGGATTTTGAGCAATCCATCAAACGTGAGTATCTCGAGCAACTCAACGGACATTATGAATCATGGATCAAACGCTACAAACGCGGCCCCTTGCTGATCGTCGAATCAGACAAGCTGGACTTTGTCAACAAGAAAGAAGATACGGAAATGGTTGTCGGGCTGATTACGAAGAAGCTGAAGCTATAATGCGGCGGGTGTGCAACCGGAGCTTTTGTTAAAAGAAGAACATCTTCATTGAAATTGCCAGAAGAAACACTGCGTAATACTTCCTCAATGTATCCACATCTGTTCTATGGGCAACCGCAGCACCAAGCTTTGCCATCGGCAATGTGCCGATAATGATGGGAATGGCGTGGAGGTAATCCACGTACCCAAGCGTACCACTGTAGAGTTGCATCACACTATCACTCATCCCATTGATGATATACCCGGTCATCGATGCGCATGCCGTAATAACAATGCTTGCACTCGATGTGCCGAGCGACTTCTTCAGCGGGAAATGCATGAAGTAGTACATCATTGGAATCGAGAACACCCCGCCACCAACACCCGCAAGCGAAGACACCAGCCCGACTACCAAACCTATGGCGCTGAGGCCGATCGGTGAAAGATTCATGCCATCCTCTTTCGGTGTGCGCGGAGATTCGATCAGCAAGCGGATCGCAGCGATTGTGACCACTGCCGCGAAAATCTGTTGCAGCGCTTTCCCCTGAAGCGATGCAGCGATCTTCGAGCCAACAAGAGCACCGACAATGCTTGCAACGCCGATATACAGAACGGCCTTCCACACGACGTGGTTGTTTTTCGAATATTGAATGGCCGATGTCAGCGAGGCAAAAACTACGACCAGCAGGCTTGTACCAAACGTAAGATGCGTCGCAACCAGGGAGGAAACGCCAATGCTGTTCATGAAGAAATACAGAAGAATCGGGACAAGAATGATCCCGCCTCCGACACCGAAGAAGCCGGCGAGAAATCCGGTTACCCCGCCGGCGACAAGAAGAGTGATGATGTTCAGCGAATCCAAGAGATGGGGTTAGCGCTTGATTAATTTTGAGTACACTAACGGATTTTTGAGTACAGCAACGCCGGTGTTTACCTGCGCATCGTCTTTTATTGATGCCGCAATGCGCCCTTGTTCGCCGTGGATGCGCGACATCAATTCCACCTCCAATTCGCTCCGGATGTGATCCCTGAAACGATCAAAGCCCCGTAGTTTCTCTTTCTCCATGTCCTCTTTCAAACGGTCGAGGTCTGCTATCAATTCTTTGCTGTAGTGCAGCTTATCTGAGAGATCGCGCATCTCTTTAAGTTTCGCTTCTGTATCTTCTTGAAAGTCAAACTTTTCGTCGCGGAGAAATTTCCTGAATGACTCCATCATCTCATCCGTGACGCCATTCATTACCGCGCCTTTATGTTCAATAACGTAGCTGTTGGCAAACTTGAAGAAGAGGGATTTGCGGTAGAGCTGGCGAACCATCGGACCGAAGTCATCCTCATTGACAGCCGAGTCCGGGGTAATACCGCCATGTTCATACACCGGACGTCCATTCGCCGTTTTGAATTGCTTTTTCATGCTGTCCGCATACGCCGAGAATACTCCATCCCTGTTGCGATGCAGATAATCAATTTCCTGAATGCTTCTTCCGCTTGGCGTGTAGTAGCGCGCTGTGGTAATTTTGAGTTGCGCCCCATAACTCAGCGGCAAGATCGTCTGGACAAGCCCCTTGCCGAATGTTCGCGTACCAATGATGACACCCCTGTCGAGATCCTGTACCGCACCGGTGACAATTTCGCTGGCGCTTGCACTGTTCCTGTCCGTCAACACCACGAGCGGTGTCTCCGGAATCATCGGCTCTTCCACAGAGCGGTATTCCTTGTCACTATCTGAACGGCGGCCTTTTGTACTGACGATCAGGCTGCCGCGTGGGACAAATTTGCTCACGATGTCCACCGCTGCATCAAGCAACCCTCCGGGATTGCCGCGCAGGTCAATCACCAATCCTTTGAGCTCACCTTTCAACTTCAGGTCACGAATTGATTGTCTTACTTCTTCTCCTGCTTTACGCGAAAAACGTTCCAGCTTTATGTATCCGATCCCGGGCTCGATATACCCCGAGTAGGTGACATTCTTGATTTGAATTTCTTCTCTGACTAGCTCAAACGACATAGGGGCGGATTCGCCTTCGCGTTCCACGAGCACTTTTACTGTTGTCCCCGGCTCTCCCCTCGTGAGTGCACGAACCTCATCCGGCTTCTTGTCGCTGATCTTCATCCCATCCACTTCCAAGATCTTATCGCCAGGCTGGATACCTGCCCGTTGCGCGGAATAACCATCCATCACGGTCACCACCTGGATTGCCCCATCACGCTGGCCTATTGTCACGCCAATACCACCGTATTTTCCGGTTGTGAGCAGCTCTACTTCGTCGCCCTCTTCCTTCTCAATATATACTGTGTAGGGATCGAGCGTCCCCAACATTCCATCTATTCCGGCCGCCATGAATTTCTCGGGATCCACCTCGTCAACATAATTCGATGCTATCTCCTTGTACACTCTCCCGAATACATCAATGCTTTTGTTGATTTTGAAAAAGAAGTTACCATCCGAGGAATTGGTAAACCCTGCAAGGCCGAGCATCAACACAACGCCCGCCACGACGAACATCGCCCGGGAGACTACGCCTTTTTTCATACTCTTCATAACTCCTACCGTGAAAGTTGTTCTATCGAAACCCTTTTTTCCACCGACTCCCATATCGTCCGATGAATTTCCTCAACAGGAAGCATCCCGTCTAATATCGTAAACCGTTGTTGCTCCGCTCGAGCGATCTCCAGATAACCATTGCGCACACGCCAGTAGAACTCCTTTCCGGAGCTCTCCATCCGGTCAAAGGCAAGGCCCGCCTTTGCCTTGCGTCGTTCAATTTCTTCCACCGGAATATCTACAAGAAATGTCATATCCGGCACAATGCCGTTTGTTGCAACCTTGTTGATGAGCCGGACATCCACAAGGTTGAGGCCGCGTCCATAGGATTGATATGCCGTGGTGGAATCGTAGTAACGGTCACAAACAATGGTTTCGCCCCGTTTCAGCGCCGGGGCGATCACCTCGGCAACGAGCTGCGTGCGGCTTGCCGAGAACAAAAGCAATTCAGCGGTGTCGCCCATTTCGAGATATTTCTTGTCAAGTAAGATATCCCTGATGCGTTCAGAAATTGCCGTGCCTCCCGGCTCGCGGAGGAAATGCACAACGCGGCCCGATACAGCGAGTCTTTCGATCAGCAGTTTCGCCTGTGTTGTTTTCCCCGAAAAGTCGAGGCCTTCAAAAGTGATGAACACACCTGTCCTTGATTGATGAGATGAACATACAGATTTTCATTTGCTGAAGCAACCGAATGTCAACCGAGGAGGTGCCAAGGTTTTCCCCGCGTCCTAGTCACTGCGAGCCCGCTACGGGCGGGCCAAGCGGTCTCAATTCTTCAATTTGGGGATTGCTTCGCTTTGCTCGCAATGACATTTGTTTCAAACTTGAGCGCTACCTCAAACGACTTTCGCGCTTTCGGAATTCTGTCCGAACTCAAACGGATGCTGTATCACCCTTCGCAGAATTCATGTCGTTGGAATGTAGCTTGCACCTCAGGCAGCATTTCAGTAACTTTTTTTGCACCTCCATGCAAAAGAAATCCCGTCCACATAGCCCCTCGCCAGACACCCCGGAGCAGCGTAAACTCGAATCGCGTTCTGAAGACACCCGCCTTATTCATGCCGCCATCCACGGCGACGACAAGGCATACAAGCTGCTGATGCGGAAATACCATGATGCAATCTATAGCTTTGTGTACAGAATGGTGCACGACAAGGAACAGGTGGAAGACCTCACCCAGGAAGCCTTTATCAAGGCATTTGCCTCGCTAAAAACTTTCAATGAGGAATATGCCTTTTCCACCTGGTTGTATAAAATTGCCACAAACAACTGCATTGACTACATCCGCAAAAGAAAGTTGCAGACGTTCTCCATTGACAAGCCGATTGAATCAAAAGACAGCGACTACTCCTTTGAGATTTCGGATGAAACATATGAAACAGACCGCGGGCTTATCAGCGACCAGCGCGCTGTCTTACTTGCCGGAGCGATCCGTTCACTTCCCGAAAAGTACCGGAAAGTGATACAACTCCGCCATGTTGAGGAAAAAAGTTACGAGGAGATCGCCGAAGAGTTGAAATTGCCCATAGGAACCGTAAAAGCCCATATTTTTAGGGCCCGAGAACTTCTGTACAAGCAGTTAAGGGACAAAATCCGTCATTACTAAGACCACAGGACGCAACCGTTGCAACTCCACGCCGTACACTATTATGAGCAGCGGTTTCCATCAATGAAAACATTACTAAAAATACTCGTCGTTCTTGTGCTTGCCGTCCCGGTGCAGATGCACGCCCTACCCGCCGACGACCCGAATTCAAACGGCATAGGCAGAACAACGGAGCGCGAACTGAAAGTGACGCTCTCTTCATCATTCGGAAGCGTGTACATCTCGCGAGGCGAATCGGAAAAAATATTTGTCTCCGAGGAAATGTCCGGAAAAAAGGACCCGTCGGGCATCACTGTTGATTATGCGATCAGAAACCGTATAGGCTACCTTGATATCCTGCTCGGTGAGGAACAACAGGAATCCTCGGGCAAAGATAAGATCGTTCATGTCGGCAATCTCAAAAGCGGCAAGTGGGTTCTCAAATTCACCGACAACGTACCAATCTCTTTTGATGTCGAACTCGGCGTGGGGAGAGGCGTATTCGATTTGACGGGAATGCAGATCAAAGACTTCAACCTGAACGCAGGCGCAAGCGACGTTTCTCTTTCCTTCGATGAGGCCAATAGAACATCCATTGATAATATCAACATCGAGTCTGGCGTCAGCAGATTTGCCGGCAGGAATCTTGGCAATGCCAATTTCAAACACTTCAGGTTCCAAGGCGGCGTTGGTGCCTATGAGCTTGATTTCTCGGGGACTTTACGAAACGAAGCAGATGTTGATGTTGACGTGGGCCTCGGAACCGTAACAATCTATGTTCCGCAGCAGGTGGGTGCAAAAATCTTTTATGATGAGAGTTGGGTTTCCCGCATTGATTGTGAAAAAGCGTTCGAAAAAACTTCCGAAAACGAATACACCACTGAAAACTATTCAACCGCCCGCGGCAAACTTAATTTGCGCGTGAGTTCCGGCCTCGGCGCTGTCAAGGTCAGAAGAAAATAGTTTTTGAATTTCCCTCCGCTATTCCTTTTCCCGCACGCTGTTATTTGCCCCATACAAAGTAGGGCGCCCATATATGGGGCGATGCGTATTCACGGTTCTTGATCATTTCCTGCTGCACCTTCTGTACGGCCACTTCCACCGGCGCCCCGGAGAGTAGTGCGGTATAGAAAACCTCGCCAAAATATTTCTTGCTGCGCCGCAACGGCGGGTAGGAATTCAGCACAACACTCCCGGAACCATTCATAAGGAATATCGTCGCGAGGCTTCCGTGGAGTTTGGCGCCGGACGCTCCAAGATCGGAAACAAGAACAGCGGGAAATGCCGGCAGCGAGAGAAGTTCTCCCCACGGTATTGAGCGGGTTCCTTTGACAGACTGGCCATCGGAAAAAAGAACGGACGCCGTCGATGGAACACGTGCATTGGCTTGCAGCTCGAGAGCAAGATGCATAACGTCTGCGCTTTCACTCTTCAGGGTACCGAGGGTTGCCTGTTGCCCGAAGCGAAGCCGGGCGTCTTTAAAGAACGCTTGTATATCACGCAGCTCATACTCAACATCCCAGTCCGTGGCACCGGAATGCCCCAAGCCTGCCACACGCAATTTTGCATCCTCACGGGCTCCTTCAAAAAGCAATGCGCTGGTAGCAGGAAGATACCGGACTACAAAACGTTCGGCCACATATCCTTTTGCCGCCCGCATTACGCCTTTACGCAATGCGTGCAGAGGAACACCGGCAAGCTCTTCGGGCAAAACCACAAGCAATCGTGATGCACCGGCAATCTCCGCTTCGATGGGCCTTATGAGCACACTGTATAAACTGGAACTGAGGTCGTCAATACGGCTCTCAGATTTCCTCTTTTGTATTTCTGACGAATCCTCCAGCTCTGTTCTCTGCTTCAGTTGTGCATTGAGTTCCTGAGCCATTGCGATGGTTTGTTGGCCTTTCATTGCACTGACCTGGGCTGCTATTTTCGTCGGGGTAACAACAAGCTGGTACGTTGATAACTTTGCCGGAACCGGAAGAACCAACACGGTACCTTGCGGAATCAGACGCTGTGCTTCGCCGACAGAAAGAGCACGAACGCCGAGTAATTGTTCCATCCGAGGTTGTTGTTGGTACGCATCTGCAGACGCACGATCGAGATTCGCTCTTGTTGCAGCAAGTTGATCCGCGGCCTCCTTGTACAAATCCTGCCCCATAGAGCCGGCTTGCAACATTTCCTCAAGTTGGCGTTCTGCGCCAATCCGCAGAGCCAGCGCGTTACGGGACAGTGTCAACTGTGCGTTCGAGGCCGTATCCCTGGCATGAACCTGCTGCGCCACTAGTTGCCTGAAAAGACTCCATCCTTCCCTGCGCTGGATATAACCAAATGCCTCTTCCGTCCTGCCGAGACGCAGCAAAAGGTCTACAAGCGCATCGTATGATTTCATTGCGACAGGGGAAACTTTTTCACACTCTGCAAACACATCATTGATGCCGGGAAGCGCGAATGTCTGCTCGTCAAGAGTGATCGCATCCTGGTAATGTTGTATGGCATCGTTCAGTTTCTTTTCGCGTTCCGCCTGCGCGCCCAACGATCGGTGCGCATACGAAGCTCCGCGCGAATATCCGACTCCTTGAAATAATTCAAGCGAAGATTGAAAGTTCCTGGCTGCCGTCGCAATGTCGGTCGTTTCACAATGGCCCAGCTGGATAAACAGGTACCCCTCCAACACCTTGTTACCCAGAGTCACCGCCGATGCAAGTGCGGCCCTGTAAAAACGCGCGGCTTCGCTAAGTGTACCTTTCTGCAGATAGATATTACCTACACGGGTAAGCATCTCGAGGCGCACATTCTGTGCGCCAGAAGTCACATCCGAACGCTTGAGTGCTTCGGTATAGTATTCAAATGCCTGCGGCGTCTTCCCCGAAGCATAATTTGCCTCCGCGAGGTGATACAGGGCGTTGATAGCTAATAATGAGTCTTTGCTCTGTTCTGCCAATGCCAGAGCGCTCAGAAAATTCTCCGCCGCCCTTCCCGGCTCCTCCCGCTGCAACGCAGAGATCCCGGATGCAAGATGAACCTTCCCTTGTCCACTGGCATTCCGTTCCGAAATATAGGCGTTGAGAAGCTCGTTCCGAAGCTCTGCTTCTTCAGCGGAATACTCAAGAGCTGCACAGGTCGCCATGAGCTCCCATTGAATTTCCCTCACGGAATCCGATTCCTTGAACAGCTTTGCCAGACGCAATGATTCAACGAGAAACTCATATGCTTGATGATGTTCCCCCATCTGCTTGTGAAGCCTGGCTATCTCAAGGATAAGTTCACGCGCTGTTATTTTGTCGGCGACAGCCTTGTAGTGCTCCACCGACCGCGAGAACAGTAGAAGGGCGCTATCCAGTTTCGCGCCGTATTTGTAGGTACGGCCGAGCAGCTCCGTTTCTTCCGCCATTTGACGCGGACGGGTAAGCATGCTGTCCAAAGCAAATGCCTGCCAGAGAAGCTGCCGGCTCTCACGATACAGCTTTCGCTCGTAGGCATCCCGAGCTTTGGCAAGGGTTTGGTCTGCCTGTCGCTGTTCCGGAGTTGTATCCTTGCTACAGCCGGCAAGAAGGAGGAACATAAGACAGAAGATTGAAGCTGAAAAGAGTTGCAGAACAACAGCGAGGCGTAAGTGCAACTTCTTTTGTATTGTCGTCAAGGTGTTGAGCACCCTTTACTTTTTGATGTGTCTTTATAATAACCGGAAAATATAGAGAAGTTACATACGAGAAACAACAATGGCGGGCTCGATGAAAACGCCCGCCATGAGTAGTTATCGCTGCACACCAAGACGAAGAATCATACTATGGTGTTTTGCAGACAGACCACAACCACCTACTCTTCCTTCATCTTGTCCATATGTTCCATCATCGGGGGCTTTTGTTTTTTGTAGCCTGCCGGTGCTTCAAATTCGCCCGCTGGCGTGGACTTCTTTTCAATCTTGGTCACCGTCATGATCGTGCCATCTTTCCTCTCCGTTTGAATGGGAAATCCCTCAAGAGCGCTGAGCGATTTCTCAACGGCGCCTTCCATTCCGCGGGGCATCATGGCTGCCATCCGTTTGCCGAATTCCTCCATGTCCTTTTTCATAACCGCAAAATCCGAAATGTCACGCGTTGTCCAAACTGTCGCCATTTCGTCGTCCCCCTTTTTGAGGAGAAATTTTGCGCATTTATATCCGCTGATAGTTTTGCTTTCACCGGTTTTCTCGACATCAATCCTGGCTTCCTTTCCCGGCATGCGCCCTCCCATCATTTTCTCCACCATCTTGCGCTGATCTTCGGGAAGGTCTTTCATCTGGGCGTTCATTTCCTCCATGGCGGCATCGAGCTTGGAGCCTACACCTTTCATCATGGACTCCATCTCCTTGAAGGTCATTTCCCAATAACTTTTTTCTTTGTTGTCCATCATCATCATAACTTCCTTGTCAAGGCGGATGATGGCACCATGCTGATTGCCATCCATTGTTGCCTTGTACTTTCCGGGCATATAATAGAACTGCGAGAGTTTTCCTTTCTCCTTGTCGCCCGGCTTTGTGGTAAGGCTTTCCCAGTACAATCCCTGTGCTATCGCCGGAACCGCAAGCGCAATCATTATTACGATGCTGCAAATGCGTCGAAACGGGCTTGGTTTCATTTTCTGCTCCTTCAAAAAAAGTGAATTGGGTGAATTACACACTTATGGTTCAACCGGGCGGGCGATCATCACCCCGGTGTACTTCGCCGAAGCATTCATATACTCAACAAACGGTTTGGCCGAGACTTGCACCGCCTCACCTGTAATCGGCGCATGAAGAAAATGCAACCTGCTCCCGGTGTACAGCGCCAACCCCGTGTGCGAAACATCCAAACCCTGCACACTGGTGGTTATTGCAATGATGTCACCGTCGGCAATACGCCGTTCAACATCTTTGAGTTTGTCTTTAGGGAGATAATATTTTTTGCGGCTGTTCAGGGAGCCTTCCACACGTTTCATTTCCGAAAGCGCGTTCTCGTCAGCAAGCTGTTTGTATGCAGTTCTATGGGTTGACATGAAATTGATCTCTTTATCATAGACAACGCCACCAAGCTCCCCGGCAATATCGCGGACAACCTTCTTTGCGGTATTGTCAAGAATCCAATCTGAAAAGTAATGAAGCCTGCTCGGATAGCCATGAATATCGCCCGAACGATATCGGATGAGTTGTAATTGTCGGCGAAAGGCATCAACATTTTCCCTCTGCGACCTGATACACCGCGAAAGCGCAAGAGTATTTTCGACAAAGGTGACGCAATCCATGCCTTCGAGATTGACAATGAGGCGTTCTTCACCTGCTGCCTCAAGTGTATTGGCTGCGTAGGGAGTTCCGATAAACGACTTGCCCACTGCCGCCATTACCAAGCCAATGGGCTTCCCGTACAGTTGTTTTCCTGCTGCAAGGCCGAATACCTCATGAATGTGCTTTCCATCTGCCGACTGCTGATCACCGGCACGCATCAATGCAATGGCGGTTCTTCCCCCGAAGAGCGCTCCACCCAACAATGTTATGGTGCCGAGAAAACGCCTGCGGCCGGGAGCCGGCGGGGTTTTAGAATGGCTGCTCATCAGGCGCGGCCGGAATCATGTTGAAGCTTGCAGGAGAGAGGTTTTCAAAGCGGGCGTACTTGTGTACAAATGCAAGCCGGACATCATCGATCGGGCCGTTGCGCTGCTTACCGATAATGATGTCAGCCTGTCCGGCAGCATCGCGAAACTCGTCGGAGTTCGGATCCAAGTACATCTCGGGGCGGTGGACGAATGCAACGAGATCCGCATCCTGTTCAATCGCACCGGACTCGCGCAGGTCAGAGAGAATGGGCCGTTTATCGTTCCGGCTTTCGACGGCACGGCTGAGCTGTGACAATGCCAAGACGGGGACGCTTAATTCTTTTGCCAGTGCCTTGAGCGAACGGGATATCGCGGAGATTTCCTTTTCCCTGTTTTCAGCGCTTCTAGGCCCCTGCATCAATTGCATGTAATCCACCACAATCATCCCGATGTTTCTCTCTGCCTTCAGACGACGTGCCTTGGCACGCAACTCAAGAATGCCGAGCGCCGCAGTATCATCAATAAATACATTCGCGTTCGTCAACCGTCCCGCCGCGATACTGAGCCGCTTCCAGTCGTCTTCGGGCAGCCGGCCCGTGCGAACGGCGTGGGCATCCACTTTTGCTTCTGCACAGAGAAGGCGCATCACCAGTTGTTGTGTGGACATTTCGAGAGAGAAAATACCGACTGGCGTCGGCTTTTCGTTATGCATCGCCGCATTCCGTGCCAGTGAAAGCGCGAATGCCGTTTTGCCGGAACTGGGACGGCCGGCAATAATTATCAGGTCGGAGTTTTGCCAACCGCCGGTCAACGTATCAAGATCGCGAAAGCCAGTTGGCACGCCGGTTACCCCGCTGTGTTTTCCGTGAATACCCTCGAGCATCTCGATTGTGTCGTGTACCGCCTTGTGCATGGAGACGAAACTCTTCTTCAGTCTCTTCTCTGAAATCTGGAAGATGGATTGTTCCGCCTCATCCAGTAAATCGAAGGCGTCCTCTGTCGGCTGAAAGGCGCGCGTTGCAATGGCCGAAGAGGCCGAAATCAAATTGCGCATCAGCGATTTTTCAAGGACGATCCGGGCATGATATTCCACATTCGCCGCCGAAGTGACCTTCATTGTCAGCTCGACCAGATACGGCTCGCCGCCTACTATTTCAAGGTGGCCGCGGCGACGCAATTCCTCCGCCAGCGTAATCGTATCCACGGGCTCACTCCGGTCAAACATCGCAAGGATGGCCTGATAGATTTTCCGGTGATACTCTGCATGGAAGGCGTCTTCATCAAGAACTTCGATAACCTTTGCAATCGCCTCGCGCTCCAACAGCATCGCGCCCAGTACCTGCGATTCTATTTCCACTGCTTGCGGCGGTATGCGTCCCTCCTGGGATGACCGGTCCATCACAAGCTCAATTCCTTTTCGAATCAATGCCTCGGGCATGACGTCACCTGCTTATGCTTTCTGAATCAATTCGTCGTGAAGTTTTCGCACCGCCTGCACATCCTCCCAGGTCGGCCGCTTCCAGTTGGGGTTCCGCAGAAGAGCGGCAGGATGGTATGTAACCATCAAGGGGACATTTTCGTACGACAGCTTTCTACCGCGAAGTTTGCCCAGGCTTTCCGACGTCCGAAGAAGGTTTTGCGCAGCGGTCAGCCCGAGACAGAGAATTACCCTTGGTTGAATCAGTTCGATCTGCTTCTTGAGATACGGAATGCACTGCTCAACTTCGTCGGGCTGCGGCGTGCGGTTATTCGGAGGGCGGCATTTGAGAATATTGCAGATGTACACATCCTCACGTTTGAAGTTGATAGCTTCGAGAATCTTGTTGAGAAGCTGTCCGGCACGGCCAACGAATGGTTCGCCTTGCGCATCTTCATCAGCACCCGGCGCCTCTCCGACAAGCATCAATGTTGCTTTCGGGTTTCCGACGCCAAAGACAAACTTCGTTCGTGTATGGCCTAAAGCACACTTTGTGCAATTGCAAATTCCGGTATTAAGCGCTTCAAGAGTTGACACCTTTCCCCACTCTTCGGACGTCACCGCCTGCTTTGGCGCTGGTGAACGCTCAAAAAGCGACGGCTCTTCACCTGTCACGCTATTTTTTGCTGATCGCACGGTCGGCTCCTTTGCCATGACAGCGGGCTCATGCAGAATTGTTTCGCCGAACATCTCCCGCTCCGCGTGGAAAAATCTCTCCAGGTCCGCAAAGAGTCCGGAGGTTGTTTGATATGAAGCGGGATCGTCGGACATTGTATTGATGTTGCGGTGGTGAAGGAAAACCTATTGCATCCGCTTTACAACGCGGTTCATAATATCATGGGCAACATCGAACTTGGATTGTTTCGGCAAACTCTCAACCGCTCCATCGGGAGTAATCACCGTAACAATGTTTGTATCGGTTCCGAACCCCGCGCCCTTTTCTCCGGGGTTGTTCAAAACAATCATGTCAAGATTTTTTGATTGAAGCTTCTTCATGGCATTCTCGACGCCGTTATCGGTCTCCAGCGCAAAGCCGACAAGAAATTGATGTTTCTTGTTACTACCCAGTGATTTCAATATGTCCCGGTTTTTTTTGAGTTCGAGGATGAGCCGGTCCTCCGCAAGGGTTTCGCGTTTTATCTTGGAGGTGCTGGCCTGCACTGGCGAGAAATCCGCGACGGCTGCTGCCATGATAACAATATCGCTGGTTTCGTATTCACGCTCAACGGCACTCTGCATCTCTTCGGCTCTCTGAACATTGATGCGACGCGTGTTACGCGGTGTCTTGATGGAAACCGGTCCGCAGATGAGTGTCACTTCTGCACCGCGCTGCGCGGCGACATTCGCAAGCGCAAACCCCATCTTGCCCGACGAATGATTTCCAACATAGCGAACGGGATCGATCGGCTCGTGGGTCGGGCCGGCGGTTACGAGAACACGTTTGCCTTTGAGATCGCCGGGAGCCTTGTCGAGAACGCTCTCTGTGAATGCAAACAATGTAGAGGGTTCGGGTAAACGGCCGGGACCTGTCAGCCCGCTTGCAAGCTCACCCTCTTCCGGGTTAATAACATGGCATCCTGTTTCCCTCAGAGTGCCGATATTTTCCTGTGTGGTTTCATTGAGGTACATATCAACATCCATCGCAGGGGCTACCGCCAGTGGACAACGAAGGGCAAGAACCAGCGTTGAAAGGAAATCATCAGCATAGCCGTGGGCAATTTTTGCAATTGTGTTGGCTGTTGCCGGTGCAATCAGCATGATATCCGCCCAGAGCGCAAGGTCGATGTGTTTCGTCCACTGAGCAACGGGCTCGCGGGCATCAGAAGGAAACATTTCGACAATCACTTCCCTCTTGGAGAGAGTTGAAATCGTAAGTGGGGTGACAAATTGTGTTGCGTTGCGTGTCATGACAACCTGAACATCAGCACCCGCCTTCACAAAATCCCTCACCAGCAATGCCGATTTGTATGCGGCTATTCCACCGCTGATGCCCAACAGGATGTGCTTCCCTTTCAGCACGATCCGCTATTCCTCTTCGTCAACTTCCTCTTCCGCCTCTTCGGCCCCGGCGGGTGGCAGCTCGCTTTCCTTGTAACGCCAGGAAATTTTCGAGTCCATCATCTCGTCAAGCGCTGTATCCGTTGGTTTCGGGCGCTTCTCGAATTCCAAACTGACCTTCAGCTGGTCGGGGTTGATGTCCGTTTCCTCGGACTCCAGCGACTCCGGTTTGACGGCAAACATTTCCACACGCTGGTTGAATTCGATCTTTGTTTCCTCATTCACCTGGCGCGCGCGCTTCGAAACAGCGACAATGGCTTCATGGACATTTTTTGCCTTGTCGGTGAATACTTCCATGTTAATCGGTTTGATGGGCATACGATCAATCTCCGGACTGATTACTGTAAGTGTTGTTGTACAATCTTTTGAACCGCTGCAACGGACGCGTTGAGGTCGTCGTTGACTATTTGAAAGTCAAAATTGTTTCCCATTTCTAACTCCATCGGTACCCGGTCGAGCCTGCGTTGCAACGTTGCTTCATCCTCTGTGCGTCGGCCAAGCAACCGGTGTTTCAAGACTTCGAGGTTCGGCGGTTTGATGAATATGAGAACCGCTTCGGGGTACAGATGTTTGATCGAGAGCGCACCTTTGACGTCCACGTCGAAGAGCAGGTGCCCGCCGCTTTTCAGGATACGATCAACCTCTGTTTTGAGAGTACCGTATAAATTTCCATACAGCTCCTCCCATTCAATAAACTCGTCCTGCCCAACCCTCCTCCTGAAATCCTCGTGTGTGAGGAAGAAGTAATCCTTTCCGTCAATTTCGCCATCCCGCTTCTGCCGAGTTGTTGCAGATACGGAAAATCTGAGTGACGGATTCATCTTCATGACTTCGCGCGCTATTGTCGTTTTGCCGGAGCCGCTCGGTGCAGAAATAACAATAAGCTTGCCTTGCATGGTCTATTCGATGTTCTGCAACTGCTCCCGGATACGCTCCAACTCCTCCTTCACCCCCACCACAAGGTGGGCAATCTCCGAAGAACTGGATTTTGAACCGATGGTGTTGGCTTCCCTGTTCATTTCCTGGATAAGAAAATTCAGTTTGCGGCCCGCGGCTTCATCGTTGTCAAGGGCCTCAAGAAAAAATTTGTTGTGACTGCGGAACCGCACACATTCCTCGGTAACATCGAGGCGGTCCGCCAGCAGAGCGATCTCCATTTCCAGCCGCCCCTCGTCGAGGTTCTCGTTTTCCATCAACTGGTTGATGCGCTGACGCAACCGTTGGCGCTCTGCCGGCACTTGTCCGGATGAGAGTTGCTCAATCTGATTCAATTGTCGTTCCAATGTGCGTATGCGTTGCTGAAAATCCTTCTTCAACTCTCCGCCTTCCTGAAGACGCATCGACACCAAGGCATCGATAGATCCATTGAGCGCATTCTGGAGGAGGTTCCACTCTCCCTCGTCTGTGCTTTCCATCTCCTGGGTTTCGATAACCTCGGAGAATCTAAGAAGGTGTTCCAGTTTCACGGACTCTTTCAGCTTTACAGATTTTCTCAGTTGATTGAGGAGTTTGTAATACCCCTTTGCCGCGGAGATATTGATCTTCAGCGGCAGTTCACCATTGTTTTCCCGGTCAGCAGTTGCAACCAGGGTAATTTTCCCGCGGCCAATTCTCTTCCGAATCAACTCTTTGACTTCATTTTCACGCAGGGAAAGCGAGCGGGGTAAACGGGTGGCAACCTCAAGAAACCGGCTGTTAACGCTACGCAACTCCACGGTAACAGTAACACCTTTTTTGGTGGCCTGCCCGTGACCGTAGCCGGTCATACTGGCAATCATGCATCCTCTTCAACTTTGGACCTAAAAAATACGAAAAACACCCAGCAGTTGCAAAGGAAACTTTCCAACAGAATAAACACACCGATGTTGACAAGTTATCCACACCCGAGTCGGGTTTCTATGGAAAAATCGGCTGTTTTCAATATATTGTTGATAACATCTATGCTAAACAATTATTACACATTGCGATACATTGCCGGTCTTCTTGATGCCGCACTACGTGGTCAAAGGATAGCCGAGGCATTTTCCCAGGAACGTGACGAGATGGTTTTGCGATTCGAAAACAGAGATGAGCATCTTGTCATTTCCTGCCGGCCCGAGAACTCGACTCTCTATCTTCATCCGAATTTCTCAAGAAAAAAAAGAAACTCCACTGATGTTCTGCGCGATCTTCCGGGAAGATTGATTGAGTCTGTTTCAATTGTCCCCCTTGACAGACAAATATTGTTCCGGTTGTATGGAGAGATACTTGAGGCACAACTCTATGGAAGCAAATCGAATGTTCTGTTGATTGACGCGAACAACACTATCAGGGACACATTCAGAAATGCAAAGGTGCTTGCTGGAACAACGGCAAGCCCTCGGAGGAATGAGACCGATTCTCTCGACCTGCTTCTATTCAGCCAAACGCTGGAAACATACCGGGCATTGCCTGTCTTTCAAACTGTGAAAAAATCCTTTCCGCACCTCGGCCCGCGGCTGGCTGCCGAGGTGCTCTTCCGCTCGAATCTGCATCCGGACACCATTTCCGGACAACTCAAGCCGCAAGAGATAATTCAAATCAAAAACTGCCTGCTTTCGCTTCTTGTGGAGCTCGACTCGCCAAAACCAACAGTGTATTTCGATGAGGTGAAAACAGCACCATCTCTGTTTTCGCTGATACCTCTATCACATCTTGGAAATCGAACGGAACAGCGGATTGACGACGTACATGAAGCTATCCGTTTTTTTCTTTCCCGTTCGCGCGCACGTTCCGGCTTTGCAGAGAACCATGCATTACTTGTCAACCGCATCTCCGACAAGCTGGAAAAATTTCGCCGCACTGCGGCAGCAATTGATAAGGACCTTCAGCAGCACCACCGGGCAGAAGAATACGAGCGTTATGGCGTGCTGCTCCTGGCGCAGGTGCATCAAATCAAAAAGGGTGACAAAAGTCTTACGGTTCGCGAAGAACATGCTGATGTTTCCATTCCGCTCAGCCCCAAACTCACTCCAATGCAAAATGCACAATCATACTTTGACAAGGCAAAAAGCGCGCGGGTCGCGCTACGGCAATCTCAAACGAGGGTTGAGGAACTCAAGCCACAAATTTTGCTTGGGGAACAATTGCTCTCGCAATTGACCGGGGTTGATACAACAGAGGAACTGAAGAACTTCATGTCATCCAACAAAGATCTCCTCGAGCAGTTCGGCGCGGGAAAAAAGCAGGAGGAGCGCGAACAAATTCCCTTTCGCATTTTCACTGTTGACGGAGGCTTCGAGGTATGGGCAGGTAAGAGCAGCCAGAATAACGACCTTCTTACATCGAAGTATGCAAAACCCGATGACCTCTGGTTCCATGCCCGGGGTTCAAGTGGATCGCATGTTATTCTCAGAACGCATACTGGCAAGGGCGAGCCCGGAAAGAAGGCAAAAGAACAGGCGGCCGGTATAGCGGCGTATTACAGCAAGATGAAGAACGCAAAAATGGTTCCAGTCGCCATGACCGAGAAGAAGTATGTACGCAAACCGAAAGGCGCGCCGGCTGGTACAGTCACCCTCGAACGGGAAAAAGTCATTTTTGCAGAACCACTCCTGCCCGGAAATCAAGAGGAATAGAAAATGAAGTTTGTCGTTTTCGGAACCGGAGGCGTTGGCGGATTTTTTGGGGGTAAACTTGCAAACGCGGGTGAAGATGTCTGGTTTGTCGCGCGCGGAAAGCATCTCGAAGAAATGCAACAATCGGGACTTCGCGTACATTCAACCGAAGGCGACTTCACCATTCCTCCCGGGAAAATGACAAACCGCCCAGAAGAGATCGGTCCGGCTGATGTTATTCTGTTCTGCGTGAAATCGTACGATACTGAGTCGGCGGCGCAACGGCTTGCACCTATGCTCAACAAGGAAACCATCATCATCAGCCTGCAGAACGGCATTGACAATGAAGAGAAGATTCAGCGCACGATTCCAACGGGGGTTGTCTGGGGCGGTGTTTCTTATATTTACGCAACTGTCGCCGCGCCGGGCGAAATCAAAGAAACAGGCGGGCCAAAAAAAATTATTTTCGGGCCGTTAACAGAAAATGATTCAAGCGCGCAAACAGGCAAACACATTCTCTCCGCAACACAGCGCGCAAGAATTAACGCCGACTTTTCTCCTGATATCCTGAAGGAGATTTGGAAGAAATTCATATTCATTGCTGCGGTTGGGGGATTGACCGCATCAACCCGGTTGACGCTTGGCGAAATCCTCGCGAGCACAGAGCACCGGCAACAACTTGAAGACGCCATGAATGAAACCCTGAACGTGGCGCAGGCGCGCGGCATAAGCATTGGCCAAGCGTACAACAATCTGATTTTCAAGCGGCTGAAGACCTTCAGCGACAGTTCGCGTTCTTCCATGTATTATGATCTTACCCATGGGAAACCACTCGAGATCGAAGCTTTCTCCGGTACGATAATTCGCTATGGCGATGAACTTGGAATTTCAACCCCCGTTCACCGGAAGATCTACGAAACCCTCTTCCCTTTTCACCTCAAACATCTTTCACTTAAGGACGGCTCGTTATGAAGAAGGCTGCTCTTGCAACGCGGGCAATTCACGGCAAGAAACTTTATGCCTACCAGGGGCCTGTTGCGACCCCGATTGTTCAGACATCGACATACCGGTTTTCTGATTCCCGGGATGCAGTACGATATGCACAGGGTGACCCCAATGTGTACGTGTACACGCGCTACCACAACCCCACGGTACGGGAGGCCGAAGAACGGCTTGCCCTGATTTTCGGAACGCAGAAAGCGCTACTGTTTTCATCGGGAATGGCAGCGATTTCGTCTGCAATCCTCTCTATTGTAAAAGTCGGGGACGAGATCATCAGCACGCCGGGCCTGTATGGTGGAACGTATCGCTTTTTCAGGGATATACTCCCGGGCATCGGGATCACGGTACGTTATGTCTCACCCGATGCACTTGAGAAAATTCCCGGGCTCGTCACGGATCGAACGCGGCTTGTGTACTTTGAGACCCCAACCAACCCCACTCTTGGGATCGTTGATATCAAGAAGCTTGTCGGCTGTACGAAAAAGGCGGAACGCCGCACACGACGGAAACTCATCATCATGTCCGACAACACGTTTGCATCAATTCTGAACCAGAATCCGTTCACCTTTGGTGTTGATGTTGTTGTTGAAAGCGCAACAAAATATCTCGGCGGACACAGCGATATCTTGGCGGGAGTGGTGGCCGGAACAGAGGATTTTATCAAGGGCGTCCATACACAACTCAAATACTTCGGCGGCTCTGCTGATCCTTTCGCCGCATACCTCCTGGTTAGGAGTTTGAAAACTTTTGAATTGCGCGTACGTCAACAAAATGAAAATGCCCTCTCCCTGGCAACGTTCTTTGCAAAGCACAGGAAGGTCCGACGTGTACTCTATCCGGGCATTTCCTCGCATCCCCAACATGCAATTGCCAGAAAGCAAATGGGAGCGTTGTACGGAGGCGGGTTCGGCGGCATGGTTACCATCGAAGTGCAGGGCGGCGTGAAAGCCGCCGTGAAGGTGTGTGACTCCCTGAAAGTGGCAGTGAACGCCATGTCGCTCGGTGGAGTCGAAACTCTTGTCAGCATCCCGGTGTATTCATCTCACATCAACATGACCGAAAAAGAGCTACAAACACATGGCGTGACACCGGGAATGATCCGTATTTCGACCGGTGTGGAGGGAATCGAAGATTTAGAAAGAGATTTTGATCAGGCACTAAAAAAATTGTAGTGTGGGTTCTGTCAACAACGCCGTGCTATTTTTCCGCCAGTTCTTTAAGCTTTTGTACGGCCCTGGGCCACATCTCCTCGAACATCTGCTTGTACTCATCAACAGTATCAATTTCGACGAGCACTTCCGTGCCGCCGTTCTTCTCCGTGAGGGTGTAATTCTCGTGGGCTCCGGCCCACCCCTTTACTGCTTCGCTTGATGTATCTTCATTGCCGTCCTGTACCACCCCGAGATGTTCGATGGAAACATACTCATACGGACGGCTTTCTGCTATACGACTCACCATGCCTGACATCATTCCGTTTTCTGAAGGGGCAAGGAAAAGGATCTTACTTCCCTTATTCCAGTCGCCGACATAATGACAGCCTTGTCCAAAGGCTTCTGTCCATATCCGATATGTCTTATCATCGAGCATGGTCTCCCACACTCTTTTCTGCGGTGCGTTAATGATGATTGTAAACTTCATCTTTTCCACAGTGCATCCTCCATCATGTATCCAACGCAAGGTCTCTTTGAGAACGTCTCCGGCTATCGTTCCGTCGCCGCCTTTTGCAACCCCGCAATATCAATCTTCTTCATTTGAAGCATTGCCTGCATCACCCTCTTCGACTTCACCGGGTCTTTGTCCTCCAACAACCTGATTACGATCGATGGAACAATTTGCCATGACAGTCCAAATTTATCCTTGAGCCAGCCACACATGCTTTCCTGCCCTCCGTCGGCCGTAAGCCTTCCCCAAAAATAATCTATCTCTTCCTGTGTTTCACAATTGATAAAAAGGGAAATGGCTTCCGTAAACTTGAATTGCGGGCCCGCATCAAAAGCATAGAATTGTTGTCCGTTCAATTCAAAGACCGCCGACTTGATCTGATCTTCAGGGAATGGGCTACCTTCTCCCCAGCGCGTCATACTTACAATCCGGGAATTCTTGAAAATGGAGGTGTAGAGTTTGATTGCTTCTTCCGCCTTGCCATCAAACCAAAGAAAGGGGGTGATTTTTTGCATTTGTTGTTCCTTGTTGTGTTATCAAATTCCCGGGTTTTGTAATTCGCCTACGCCGCATATTCTTCCCCTCTGCGCCTTTTACTTTTTCATCTTGCCACCGAGCCACGTGCACGGAAGCGCTGTTACAACAAGCGCGATCGGGTACCAATGGTGGGGTGAAAGATCCCATGCTACAAACACACCAACCGTTCCAGCCACCATACCTACACATCCGAGAAGGATAGCGTGCCTCACCGGCCGATCGGGTGCAAGCCGTGCGGTAACCCAGCCACCCGTAATCGTATAAAGACAACGATAGATGAGCGCGATCATAAGCATTCCTGCGGTATAAGCCGCAGGCTCGCTTTGTGGTGGAAAAAGCCCGAGGCTTTCAAGAATGAAGTCGGTTCCAATAGAGAGAATGACAACAGTAATGAATCCTGCAATGACCGCCCAAATACTTTTCAACATACTTATCTTGCTTCTCCCTTTTCTGCGATAGGTTTTACCTTCCAGCGCATATAAGCAACAAACCCCAGTACGACAAACAGAGACGCGGTGGTCACTGCGCTTCCTGTTTCACTCCTTGAAGAATGAACAACTGTAGCACAAACCATGACGAACATCAGGCATACCGAAGTAACGTCAATCAACCGAGGCAAAACACGTGTTATCCCCGGAAGCGTCAGGCCGATCGTGGCAAGGACTTCAGCAATTCCAGGGAATAGCAGAAACCGGCGCGGAAACCGACTGTTCATACTATCCACCAATTCCGCCGGTGGAGCGAGAAAGAGCCAACCGTGCCAGAGAAACAAAGCCGCAAGCGGGACTTGAAGGATCCGGAGGATAATGTTCATTCGCGATACGTCTTTCAGGGTATGTGCTTGTCGCGGGGGTTCATTATTATCCCCTGGCTGCTTTCCGGCGCTGCTCACTCTGCGCAACCATCTCGGATAAATCCGCCGCGGGCCTGATTTCAAACGGGCCCTCCTTCACTCCGGGATGCTTGGACATGATCTCAATGGCGTGGTTCAGGTCACGTGCTTCGAGTATCAATATGCCGCCCAACTGTTCTTTTGTTTCTGCATACGGACCGTCGGTGATGGAGAGTTTGCCGTTCTGGTATCGCAACGTTGTTGCGGTTTGCGGTCCCTGCAATCCCTCACCGCCGGCATAATTTCCATTCTTCCGAATTTCGTCATCGTAAGCGAAGCATTCATCCACGAACGTGTTCAGTTCCTTTTCGGACCATGTCTGCATTTTTTGAGGTTCAATATATCCAAGACAAATGTACTTCATGACAGCCTCCCAACAATTACGTTAAGCCGTTACTTTTTCTGTTTCTCGAGTTGCGCTTCCACAATGGGGCTTTCTGCCGCTTTCTGAACATCCTCCGGAAAATCTTCCATCTCGAATATCTGTCGAACCTCGATAACATCTCCCTCGGCGGCGGGACATCGTCTTGCCCATTCGACCGCTTCCTGTTTGGATTTCACGTTGATGATCCAATAGCCTCCAAGCACTTCCTTGGATTCGGTGAACGGCCCGTCGGTGACGTTCGGCTTTCCGCCGCGGAAAGCAATACGAGCGCCGTGCGAAGTAGGATGAAGGCCGTCGAGCGCGATAAGGGCTCCGGATTTTGCAAGGTCTTCATTGTACTTCATCATTTTTGCAACATCCTCGGCGCCGGGGGCAAAATCCGGGCCGACGTTCCGGCCTTCCTCGCCCTGATAGACCTTCGGAATCATCAACATCATAAAGCGCATGGTTTATCTCCTTCTGTTTGCTATGAAATTGTTGGTTTAACAGATAGTCGTTTGGCAGGATTCTCAATCGACATCACCCAGAGAGAATTGTAGCGCCCGTCTTCCCGTAACCCCTCCTCAATGGGGCGTACTTCGATGCTTCCAAACCGCGCAGATGGCCATTTTGAAGCAACCTGGATTGCTTCGTTCAGGTCACGCGCGTTGATCAGAAAAAATCCGCCGAGGGTTTCTTTTGTCTCGGCAAACGGGCCGTCGGTAACGGAAATACTGCCACCACGGACCCGCACAGTTGCCGCTGTAGTGACGCTTTGAAGCGGCTCGGCAGAAATCAGGTAGCCCCTATTGCGAAGCTGCTCGACATAGTCCATAGTTTCGCGCCTCAATATATCCCACTCGCTTTTTGAAAGTGCGTTTAACGTGGATTCTTCTTCGTAGGCCAGACAGAGGTATTTCAATTTTATGGTGTCTCCTTCCGGATTGAACGAAATTTTTGGCATTCAATAGATAGTCGAATGGCGGGAACGAAAATCGACACTGTAATGGGAAACCCTGAAATCATCTGTAACACAAGGCTCTTTACCCTATCTCGCGCAACCTCCGCTCAAGAAACCTCCGCTCCGGTTCCTGCTTCACCAGCGCAATAGCCCGCGCGTAAGAAGCTTTGGCTTCATTTATTCTGCCGAGGCGGCGGCACATATCCGCTCTTGCTGAATGTGCAAGGTGATAATCCGCAAGTTCACCACGCTTAAGGATAGCGTCTATAAGAGCGAGGCCGGATTCGGGGCCATCACGCATTGCTACCGCCGCAGCGCGGTTTAACTCCACAACCGGAGAGAGGTGCATCTGCAACAGCATGTCGTACAAACTGACTATCTCATTCCAGTCCGTTTCGGTTGCCCCTGGCGCTCCGGCATGAACTGCTGCAATCGCGGCCTGCAGCGTGTACACCCCGAACCGCTGCGATGCCAACGATCGCTCGACTAATTTCTCTCCTTCTGCAATCTGAGCTTTGTTCCAGAGCGAGCGATCCTGATCCTGAAGAAGAACTAAATCGCCTGATGGCGATGCGCGTGCTGTTCTCCGGGACTCCTGAAGCAACATCAGTGCGAGAAGGCCTGCAACCTCCGGCTCCGGAAGTAATTCCATCAGCAAGCGCCCCAGCCGAATCGCTTCGCCTGAAAGCTCCGACCGTGTCAGCGACTCACCGGATGAAGCAGAGTATCCTTCATTGAAGACAAGATACATCACCTGGAGCACCGCATCCAACCGGGCGGGCAAATCTGCCAGCGATGGCACCTGATATGGAATGTGTGCGTCGCGGATCTTTGCCTTGGCCCGCACGATACGTTGTGCAATTGTCGGCGGTGTGGTGAGGAAAGCGTGCGCTATTTCCTCTGTGGTAAGCCCGCAGACCTCACGTAACGTAAGCGCGATGCGCGCCTCGGATGATAATGCCGGGTGGCAACAGGTAAAGATGAGCCGTAGTTCGTCGTCCTGAACTCCTTTGTCAATGTGTTCTGCCGGATCGGGGGTATCGGCTTCGAGTTGCTGGAGGATATCGTTCCGGTATTCATCATTTTCTTGCCCCGATGGTGCAAACCGTGCACGACGCCTCATGCTATCAATCCCCTTGAATCTCCCCGCCGACACAAGCCATGCACGCGGGTTTTCCGGGATCCCATCCCGTTGCCATTGCTCCATTGCAGCGGCGACGGCATCATGGAGCGCTTCCTCGGCAAGATCGAAGTCTCCAAGCAGGCGAATAAGTGTCGCAAGAATACGCCGTGATTCGGTGCGGTAGACCGAGTCCAAAACCTCACGGGTGGATTGCGTTGCCTTCTCTGTCACTGTTTTCTTTTTCCCATACATCAATAGACATATTCTCGTTCATAGGATTCGCTTAAGAACATAACATTCTGTGACTCTCAAGGCAATTTTTCGGGAGATCCTATGCGTGCTTTGGTAATTGTCCACAGCGGCCCCATTCTTGCTTCTCTCACGGTTTTTGGTTACTTTTTTTGTCCGTATTCCTCTCTCAACGTCAATCCATGTATATATTTAGCGGAGTTTAGTCCCTATGCAGTATTTTCAAAACCCGATCAGGGTGCTTCTTTCGCTGGCCGTTGTACTTGGCATCCTCTTCTCTCTCTCCGGTTGCTCACCCAAAGCGGGTGATACAATAGTGGCAAGTGTCGGTCATCAAGCCATTACGCTGGCAGATTACGAAAACATGTACATCAAAAGCAATGGAACACGGGAGCAGGCGGCGGCTTCCACTCAGGAGGAGCGTGAAAAATTCCTCGGGCTTGTTACCAACTTCCGGTTGAAACTCAACGATGCCTACAGCAAGGGAATGAACACGCGTCCGGAAATCTTGAAGGAGATCCAACAATACAAAGGCAGTCTCGCCGCCTCGTATCTTACCGATCGTGAGATAACGTCTCCCGGCACAAAACAGATGTATCAGCGCCGCACAGAGGAAGTCCGCGCCAGCCACATTCTTATCAACCTCGCCCCCGAAGCACCCGCGGCCGATTCCGCGGCAGCATATACCAAAGCGTATGAAGTGATTGGCAAACTGAAGGCTGGCGGTGATTTCGCTGCTTTGGCGGCCGAGTATTCACAGGATCCCTCTGCGAAGCAGAACAAAGGGGACCTCTACTACTTTACCGGAGGGCAGATGGTACCGGCATTTGAAGATGCCGTGTATTCCATGAAACCCGGCGAGATCACTTCGACACCGATCCGTACACAATATGGTTTGCACATCATAAAGGCTGTTGACCGGAAACCGTCGCCCGGCGAAGTACAATGCAGTCACATCATGGTCCGATTTGAAAAGCAGGATCCATCGCCCGAAGACACCTTGAAAGCGCTAGAGAAAATCAAGTTGATACAAGACAGTATCAAGATGGGAATTGACTTTGCAGAACTTGCAACGCGTAATTCCGGTGACCCCGGTTCCGCACAACGCGGTGGAGATCTTGGATGGTTCAGCAGGCGCCGGTGGATCCAGTCATTCGACGAGGTTGCCCTTGCCATGAAGCCCGGCGAGGTTTCCCGCATTGTCCGTACAATCTATGGTTATCACATTATCAAATGCACCGACCGCAGGCCGACAAAAGCTGCCGATGATGCGAAGAAGGAGGCCCAACAGCTTTACCAGCAGGTCCGCTTTCAGGACGACAACAAAAAGTACATGGCTAAACTGAAGCGCGAAACGCATTATGCCCTGAATGATTCCGTTGCCGGACTTTTTATCGCATCGGTTGATACAACCGGGACGACAAAGGATTCCGCGTGGAGCAAGGGAATCACCGCCGACTTGGGCCGC
The DNA here is from genome assembly GCA_964633855.1 of uncultured Chitinophagales bacterium. Taxonomy (GTDB): domain Bacteria; phylum Bacteroidota; class Ignavibacteria; order UBA10030; family UBA6906; genus CAZWIN01. The sequence goes on along the minus strand of CAZWIN010000002.1, from coordinate 9,895 downwards.
GCCGGTTTATACAGTATTGCCGGACGATATGTTTCCGTTGACAGTTTTGTCAACCTGCTGCAGAATCGCCCGGACCTTGCAAACACATCGTTACGGTCGGCCTCTTTGCGATCCACCTTCGACAAAATCGGAGAGCAGCTGATCTTTGATGTGAAGGCCGAAACAATTGAACGGGATTACCCGGAATTCGCCGCCATTATGAAGGAATACACCGATGGAATCCTGCTCTACCAGGCTGAGCAGGAGCAGGTCTGGAACCGCATTGCCGTCAGCGACTCTGCCTTGCGTGCATACTATGAAGCAAATAAGGAGAAATTCAGATTCCCCGACAGGGTGGGTTTTACGGGTATCCGGGTAATTAATGATTCGCTTGCAACAATCATTTACCGTCAGCTGGTTGCAGGAAAAAGGATGGAGGATGTGTGGCGCGATGATTCTCTTCGCATGCGCCAGCCGTCCACATACAAGGTGGAATTCGCCAAAGGTTCAAGCGCTCTTTCCAGGGGCACAACTGATGCGCTTAACTCTGCAGCCGGACAATTGAAGTCGGATCCGGCAACCAAACTCACCTTGACTGCGTACTATGATACGGGAAAGGGGAGGGTTACCACTGAAAAACTGGCAAAGGCGCGTCTTGATGCGATGAAGAACCAGCTTGTAAAAAAGAATGGTATTGCAGATTCCCGAATCGTGGTTTCGTCACGTATACCGTCGCGAGGTCTCGCCGACAGCACGAAAAAAGCGATGTTTGGAAGATCAGACCTGGAGATTGGCGGCAGACGACCCGTGATTCTTGGAACGATCGAACGCGGTCTGCTGCCGGCGACTGCGGATGACCGCACCCTGCATGCAGATTCGCTGCAAACCGGTGCTTACTCGCGTCCGTTCACTCACGAAGGCTCTGCATATATCGTCCGGCTGGATTCCAGGGATCCCACGCGAACAAAGACATACGATGAGGCCGGCACAGAAATATCCAGCTCGTTCCAGGAATCCGAATCGAAACGCCTCGAGCGGGAATGGCTTGACGGGTTGAGAAAAACATACCCTGTCGTTGAACACAAAGAGGTTCTCAAGAACGCATTTGCCCCTGCTCAATAGGACGCTGTGCGGTTGCATCGTGCTAGCACTGACGATTGCCGGCTGCAAGGAAGAAAAAAAAGAGCAGGCATTTATTGCCAGGGTTGGCGATGCCGTGTTGACCGAGGAGGAGCTCGCGGGGATTCACGATTCTTTCCCTGAGCGGCCTGTAGAGACGAGAAAATTTGTTCACGAATGGATTACTTCCGAGCTTCTTTACCAGGAAGCTGCAAGGAAAGGATTCGCCGACTCCGACCAATTGCGGAAGGAACTGGAATCCATACGCAAGAGGCTCGCCATCCAGGCTCTTCTGGATAATGTCGTTTATATCGAAGACAGTGCGGCCGTGAACGAAGATGCTATCGCCACGATGTACAACTCAGGGGCTTCCGCGTTTCTTTTGCGCGAAGATGTGCTGAATGTCAGCTATGCGCTTTTTGGCGATCGTGATATTGCAAATACCTTCCGCTCGGAAATTCTCCGCGGCTCTTCGTGGGACGCTGCCCTGACTTCCATCCAGCGCGATTCCCTTGCTCATCGTAAACTTCTTCTCGCTGCAACGCGTCAATATGTCACAAGGGCCAGTCTGTACCCCGATGAGCTCTGGCGGCTCGCGCGCAGCCTGCCCAAGGATGAGGCCTCATTTGTTTTGAAAACGGACGCCGGTTACTACGTCGTTATGACGCACAGCATCAAACAGATCGGGGAAATGCCCGACCTTGAATATATCAGGAACGAAATCCGCAGCCGGTTGTTAATAGATCAACGACGGCTGGCATACGAACGCCTGCTTTCCGGCCTTCGATCAAAAACCCGGGTCGAGTTGGGCATAGAGCTCCCCGACACGGTTTCCGAGCCACAGGAGTTGCCACAATGATGAGTTTCAGGAATTTAATTTTTTCCCTTCTTACTTTTGTTGTCTGCACGCTTCCGGGAACAGCACAAGTGCTTGACAGGGTTATTGCCGTTGTTGACAACGAGGTTATCCTCGAGTCCGAACTCAACGCGCAGGTTCAATTCTTCGTGTACAACAACAAACTTGACCCGTCTACCCCGGGGTTAAAGGGGCAGGTGTTGCAATCAATGATCAACGAAAAGTTGATCCTGGCAAAAGCCATCGAGGATAGCGTTGTCGTGTCGGATGACGAGGTACAGCAACAGCTTGACGCGACAATCCAACAACGGATTCAGCAGGTTGGATCCGAAGAGAAGCTGTCGGAACTTTACGGAATGCCCATCAGCAGGATTAAACGCGAGTTCCGCGATGAAATGCGCAAGAGCCTTCTCGCCAATAGGCTGCAGCAGCAGAGGTTCGGTGTTACGCAGATAACACGGCGCGAGGTTGAAGAGTTTTTCCAGCAATACAAGGACAGCCTCGGCACTATACCCGAAGAGGTGGAGCTTGCCCATATCTATATGGAGCCAAAGTTCGGCCAGGCAGCGCGTACCATTGCCAGACAAAAACTTCAGGTTATCATTGACAGCATCAAAGCGGGAGTAGATTTTGGCGAAATGGCAAAACGGCATTCACAGGATCCCGGTTCAGCCGATCAGGGCGGCGATCTTGGCCTTGTCCGGCGCGGGCAGTTTGTGAAGGAATTCGAGAGCATGGTGTTCAGCCTCAAGGAAAAGCAAATTTCCGATATGGTCGAAACAAAATTCGGTATCCATGTCATTGAGCTGATGGAGCGGCGTGGCGAGGCGGTACATGCGCGTCATATTCTCATCCGCGTTGAACGGACACAGGCGGACGACGACTCTGTGATTGCCCTGCTGAACGGCATACGGAGCCGCTCACTCGCCGGAGAGAGCTTCGCCTCGCTTGCGAAGAAGTATTCTGAAGACACCGAAACTGCTCCGATCGGCGGTTCTTTGGGTTCGGCCGAGCTTGGCCAGATTGAAAAGCGCTTTTACTCTACTGTTGCTACGCTCAAAGAGGGGGAAATCTCCGAGCCCGTAAAATTATCCTCCGGCGGTGTCGATGGCTATCACATTGTCATGATGAAGAAGAGAGTGCCTGCCCACTCACCCTCACTTGATCAGGATTATCAGAGGATAGAAAGCATAGCGCTGAACTTCAAAAAGAACCGGGAATACACGGCCTGGTTGGAAGAGCTGAAAACCAAAATTTACTGGCAGTCGCGATTATAGACTGAACGAGGAAGGAAGACCCATTGGCTATATCACCCACGGCCCCAACCATGAATGATGTTGATGCAACAAAAGAACTCAAGAACTCCTACGATTCCCTTCGCAGGGAAATCGGCAAGGTCATTGTTGGGCAGGACGTCATTGTTGAGCAGCTCCTGATCTCGCTTCTTGCCCGCGGCCATTGTTTGCTCGTGGGTGTACCGGGCCTTGCAAAGACATTGCTTATACGAACGCTTGCGCAGGTACTCGACTTGAAATTCAACCGCATCCAGTTTACGCCCGACCTCATGCCGAGCGACATCACCGGAACGGAAATCATTGAAGAGAATGTTGCAACGGGCGCAAAAGCATTCAAGTTCGTCCATGGGCCCGTGTTTGCAAATATTGTTCTTGCCGATGAGATCAACCGTACACCGCCCAAAACACAGGCTGCACTTCTCGAAGCGATGCAGGAACACAGGGTAACAGCCGCCGGGCAGACGTATACGCTGGCCGAACCATTCTTTGTACTTGCAACACAAAACCCGATCGAGCAGGAAGGAACGTACCCTCTTCCCGAGGCCCAGCTTGACCGCTTTATGTTCAATCTCTGGCTCGAGTACCCGTTGATGAACGAGGAAGTACAAATAGTCAAAACAACAACCAGTCAGTTTACACCTTCGGTCAACCATGTATTGAACGGCAAACAAATCATGGTGTATCAGGACCTGGTTCGACGTGTACCGGTTGCAGACAATGTTATTGAGTTTGCCGTACGGCTCGCGACAAAAACCCGGCCCAAAGCGGGCCTCGCTCCGCAATTTGTCAAGGACTGGCTGAGCTGGGGAGCCGGGCCGAGGGCATCACAGTATCTTATTCTCGGGGCAAAGGTGCGGGCGGTTCTCGAAGGGCGCCACACTCCAGACATTCATGATGTGAAACAGATGGCCGGCCCGGTGTTGCGCCACCGCATAGTCCCCAACTTCAACGCTGAAGCGGATGGTGTTTCGACCATTGACATCGTCGAGCGGTTGGTGAAAGAAACGGAATGAATTTCGGATTGAGAATTGTCGATTGTGGATTGACACACAATTCGTAGTTGACAATTCGAGGTTCGCAATTACCCCATCATGCCCAGCATTTACCTCGGTTTCAATGTCGCCACCGTTCTCATTCTTCTGATCATCGCAGTTGCGTGCGCACTCGCGGTATTTTTCTATCGTACCACTGTGCCGCCCGTTCCCCGCTGGAAGCGATTACTCCTTGCAACCCTACGATGGGCCTCTCTCTCTCTCATTCTCATTCTGTTGTTTGAACCCCTCCTCCGGCTTATTGTTACCGCCACTCAACCCGCCACAATTGCACTACTTGTGGATAACAGCAGAAGCATGCAAATCAAAGACAAGATCGCTGACAGGCGGTCTGTTGTCTCGGCCGTGCTCCGGAACGGCGCGTTGACCAGCGTTGCTGGTAATGTGCAGATAAAGACATTCACATTCGGCTCAAAACTCCGAGATGTGTCTCTGATGCACGGTGATACCCTTGGGCTCAACGAGGAGGCGACCGATATCTCGGCCGCACTCCGGGCGCTTGGAGAACAAAAAGATCAAAACAATATTCGCGCAGCCCTGCTTTTGAGCGACGGTAGCTACAACCTTGGCCCGAACCCTGTCTATGAAGCAGAGCTGCTTGGCCTTCCTCTCTATACCCTCGGTATTGGCGACTCGTCAGAACAAAAGGATGTGCTGATCGCCAGGATTGCCACCAACGACCTTGTATATAATGAAACAGAGGTGCCGGTTGATGTAACACTCAAGAGCTCAGGATTTGCCGGTGAGAAAGTTGAAGTCTTGCTGTTGGAGGGTGGGAAGGAGATTAGCCGTTCCACCGTGGAGCTGCAGGAAGGAACACGCGAATACCCGATCAGCATGAAATATACGCCACAAGGTGAAGGGACAAAGAAATACAGTGTCCGCATCTCTACCCTGCGGGGCGAATTAACAGCGGATAATAACCGCAAAACCTTTTTTGTCCGCGTTTTGAAAAGCAAGTTACGCGTATTGATCCTTGCCGGAAGCCCGAGCCCCGACGTTTCAACTATCAAACAGACCCTCCGGGAAGAAAAAAATCTGGAGGTTCGCTCTTATACACAAAAAACACCCGTTGGTTTTGTTGAGGGGCACCTGACCGACAGTATGATTGATTCAGCGGACTGCCTCGTTGTTATCGGCTTTCCCTCAGCGTCAACAACGGATGCAATGCTCGAAACGGTCAGGGTATCGACCGTTGAACGCAACAAGCCGCTTCTTTACATAGACGGGAAAGCCGTAAGTGAACCCAAACTCCGTCCGCTTTCCCCGGTATTACCTTTTGTTTCTTCCGGGATGTCTCAGGTTGAACAATTTGTGTTCCTTCAACTCTCCCCCAATCACAAAAACAATCCTATTGTGAATACCGGCACTGTCGATGCCGCCGCATGGGATAAGCTGCCGCCTATTTTCAGGAAACAGGCGGCATACAAAGCAAAAGCTGAAGCCACAACGATTGGTGTCGCTCGTGTGCTCAATGTTGCAACAAATGAGCCTCTCCTGCTGATGCGCAGTGTCAACAAACAAAAATCACTTGCTGTGCTCGGGTACGGCCTTTGGCGGTGGCGGCTCATGGTTCAGGGGACTCCCGAGACAGAGAAACTGCTCTCCCTGTTCCTCGCCAACAGCATCCGGTGGCTGACAACGCGTGATGATTCAAAGCCGGTGCGCGTCTCAACCACAAAAGATCTCTATACACAGGGAGAGCGCGTAGAGTTCACCGGCCAAGTGTATGATGCGAGCGCAACTCCAGTCGACGATGCAGAGCTCAAGGTGGTTGTACAAAAGGACAATCAGGAATTTGGAACGACTCTCAGACCGATAGGAAGCGGACGCTATGAAGGGACCATTGATGGCTTGCCTGCGGGAGACTACGCCGTTCGTTCTGTTGCAACAAAAGACGGTACGGCTATTGGCGAAGACCGCGGCCGCTTCTCTGTAGGCGAGGTGGACCTTGAATTTCAGGATACGAGAATGAATGCCCCTCTTCTCCGTCAACTTGCGTACAGAACAGGAGGAAAATATTATACTCCTGCCTCGTTCGAATCCTTTGCTGCTGATATTGCCGCCAATCCCTCTCTGACCTCACGCGATGTGCAAACCACAACCGAGCTTGAGGTGTGGAATTGGAAGTACATGCTCGGTATGATAATCCTGCTGCTGGGATTGGAGTGGTTCATTCGCAAGCGCAGTGGAATGTTATAGCAATGGAGAATTTTCTTTCTGCATATAAGCCGGCGGTATCCAAAAGCACGCTTCTGTGGTTTGGCGGCATCGCGTGGGGTATCGCGGCGTTGATATTGTTTGTCAGGGGAATATTCTTTCTCCGCGGCGATGCACAGCTTTTTGCCGTGGGTATCTTCATTGGGATTATTTTCTTTCGTTTCGTCTTTATGAGAATTATCAGCAGGCATCTCAACCGCATTCATTTGTCGCCCGTTGACCGACCATGCGTATTTTCGTTTCTTGATTGGCGCGGCTATGCTACAATGGCCATAATGATCACTCTTGGTATCATCCTCCGGACTTCCGGCATCCTTCCACCGGTCACTATCGGTACGCTTTTCATAATAATGGCAACACCCCTCGCCGTTTCTTCCATCAAATTTATCCAAGCAGGAATGAATTCCTGAGGTAATTTCTTTTGTCACCCGCAACATTGACGTTCCGTCTTCGTATCTGTACAGGCGTTTTTCTGCTGCATTGACCCGGTTACCTTTTTGGGGTCAACAGGCTCGTAATTCGTCGTTCCCTTTCCCACATTCTCTCACTATATCTGGAGGCATCATGAGGATTCGCATCCTCCCGGTCATCGCCCTCTGCCTGGCGCTGGCTTCATGCTCCAGGCAGACGCAGGAATCTTCCGGCTTTACCGTTCCGGTAGAGTACTACAAACTGTCGAACGGCCTGAAGGTTGTTCTTTCAAAGGACGCTACTGCCCCGACAGCCACCATTGCTGTGTACTATAACATCGGATTCCGTATCGAGCCGAAAAACAGGACGGGATTCGCCCACCTGTTTGAACATATGATGTTCCAGGGTTCGGACAACCTCGGGAAAATGGAATTCATCAAACTTGTGCAAAAAAACGGCGGAGTGTTGAACGGTTCTACACGCTTTGACTTCACCAACTATTTTCAGGTTGTCCCTGCCCACAAGCTGGAAACCATTCTCTGGGCCGAAGCAGACCGTATGCGCGGATTGAACATCACACAGGACAACCTGACGAATCAGCAGGGCGTGGTCAAGAACGAAGTCAAGGTCAACGTGTTGAACCAGCCGTATGGCGGATTCCCGTGGCTCGACATGCCGCAGTATGCAAACACCAACTGGAACAACGCGCACAACTTCTACGGTGACCTGAACGATCTCGACGCCGCAACACTCGATGACGTCAAGGCATTCTTCAAAACATTCTACTCACCCAATAACGCCGTGCTTGTTGTCTCCGGTGATTTCGATCCGGCGGAAGCAAAAGCAATGATTAAAAAATACTTTGAGGCAATTCCTGTCGCGGAGCAACCTCAAAAACCCGACATCAGCGAACCAAGACAGGAACAGGCAAAACGATTCAGCAAGGATGATTCGCTGGCAAGCCGTCCCGCTTTCTCGTTCGCATATCATATGCCCGAGCGAAACACTCCCGAGTATTATGCAATGGGGCTGATTGACCAGTTACTGCTGCAGGGGGACGATAGCATGCTGCGTGAAGCACTGGTACAGGAGCGCGGATATACTGCTTCGGTTGATGGTGGAATCAATCTGCTTGGCAACATGTTCAACTACAACGGCCCGATGCTCTGGATGGGGTATCTCTTCCACGACAATACGACATCATCGGATTCCATTAAGGCGGTCACCGAGTCGGTCATCGAGAAGTTGCGTTCGGCTCCCATAGACAAGGAAACTCTCGAACGTGCAAAGGTAAAATTCCGTTCATCCTTCTATAATGAGCTTGCCGGGTATTATGGCGTCGGCAGGGTGGATTTACTTGCCAGCTTTGCCCTCTTTGATGATGACCCGTCCCGCATCAATACCATTGATGCCATGATTGACCGGGTGACACCCGAATTGATCCAAAAGACCGCGCAGGAATATCTGCGCACAAGCAACCAGACGATTCTCACCGTTAACCCCATCAAGGTACTTTCCAAAGAGGAGAAGCAATATGCGAAATAGCACAACGCTGCAATCAATTTGCCTGCTCCTTTTTCTCTCAGCTTTTGCCGTTGCCCAGAAGCAAACGCCGCCCGAGGGCTCCACGCCCAAGGACTTCACGTTGCCGGCAAGAACAACAATCACGCTGGAAAACGGACTGGTCGCCACACTCGTCCCATACGGAACTATTCCGAAGGCCACTGTTCGTGCCGTGATACGGACGGGAAATGTGAATGAGGGCGAAAATGAAATCTGGCTTGCCGATTTAACTGGAAGTATGATGAAGGAGGGAACTGCAACACGAAACGCAAAGCAGCTCGCGAAGGATGCGGCGCGTATCGGCGGCAGTATTTCCGTAAGCGTGAGCGATGATCAGACAATTGTCAGCGGCGATGTCCTCTCGGATTTCGGGCCCGATATGATTGCGCTCGTTGCTGACGTGCTTTGCGCTCCCGGGTTTCCGGAATCCGAGTTGGCGCGCCTGAAAGCCGACAAGGTTCGCGAGTTAAGCATTGCGAAAACAGACCCGAACAGTATTGCGGTGGAAAAATTCCGCGGGGTAATGTTTCCAAACCATCCCTATGGCAGAACCTTCCCAACAGAAAAAATGCTGGAGGGGTACTCCATACAGCAGGTTCGTGATTTCTACAACACGAATTTCGGTGCGGTGCGCACTCACGTGTATGTTGCCGGAAAGTTTGATGCAAAGAAAGTGGAGATGGCTATCAGAGCCGCTTTCTCCGGTTGGAAGCGCGGTGCTGAAGCCGTTGTGAATATCCCCAAGCCTGTATGCCAGCGCAATATTTACATGGTTGATCGCCCGGGTGTGCCCCAATCCACCGTCTTTATCGGCCTGCCCGTCATTGATCCATCCGACCCCGACTATAGAGCATTGCAGGTGGTGAACTCGCTGCTGGGCGGGTCGTTTGGTTCGCGCATCACTTCCAACATCAGGGAGAACAAAGGCTACACATATTCGCCCGGAAGCTCCATCTCCTCGCGCTACCGCAATGCATATTGGGCGGAATTTGCAAGCATAACAACCGACGTGACGGGGCCGGCAATCAAGGAAATATTTTATGAAATCGACCGCTTGCAGGCGGAACCACCAAGCGCCGACGAGTTGCGTGGTATTCAAAATTACCTCGCCGGTGTGTTTGTTTTGCAGAACTCCGATCCCAACGGCATCATCAATCAACTTTCATTTCTTGATTTGCACGGACTTCCGGAAAGCTACCTCACCGACTATGTGAAGACGGTCTACTCTGTAACTCCGGAGCAGGTGCAACAGATGACAGCAAAGTACCTTCGTGATCCGGAAATGATGATAGTCATCGCCGGCGACAGAAAGAAAGTGGAGAAGCAGGTTGCACAGTTCGGGAAGATTGTGGGATAAGTATGGTTTCTCCCCGGGGGCTTGTTCCGTCAGGCCCCCGTAT
>CAZWIN010000001.1:36911-52637 GCA_964633855.1 uncultured Chitinophagales bacterium | reverse complement strand
ACTCCTCCATGGGCATCCCGTAGCAACGTCCCATCTGGTCGAAGCGCGCATGGAGCACATAATCAAGATAACGCGAACTGTGGACATGATTATTCATGTCGATATCGTCCGGGCGGACGGTGAGTTCTGTATCGAAGCGTTTGTAGGTCATTGTATGAAGATCATAGTTGTGTGTATGGATGGAAAGATTGATTGTAGATTTGTTCAGAATTGGCTTATGTCGCGCCCGAACAATTGCGCTTTGACCCAATCCAGAGCAACAGAGACTTTGTTTTTCAAGCTGACAATTCTTGAAAGATAAGCAGAACGCCAGAAGAGCCACGTTGCCCAACCCCGGCCCTTGTATGCTTCGAGGTCGGCGAGCGCACGATTGCCCCCGACATATGCGAGCATGCCCAGATGCCTGTACCTGAAAGGCTCCACAGGTTGTTTCCTGGCAAGCCGAGTCAAGGCAGTCGCCAAGTATTTCCCCTGCTGCTGTGCTACCTGTGATGTAGCCGGCAGAGCTGCACCAGCAATTGAACTGCAATCGCCCAAAGCATAGATATGTTCGTTTCCGCTGACCCGAAAATAAGAATCGGTGATAAACCGCCCGCGTTGATCTTTGGGCAGATGAACCGATGTTGCAAAGGTGGTGGGTCCGTTCCCGGTTGACCAGAGCAACAGGCCGAAGGGGATCATTGAGCCGTCAGCAAGTTGCAGTGTCGCTCTTTCAACACGCACAACCGGGGATTCAGTGAGTATGCTGATACGTTGCCGCTGAAAAAGACTGGTGGCATAGCGGCGGAGTTTCTCATCAAACGTATTGAGGATTTCCTTTCCTGCTTCCACGAGAGTTATTTTTGCCTCGGCCACCAGTCCCGGATATGAGTGACGCAAATCTTCCGTCAAAAAATCATTCAGCTCTGCCGCAAATTCAACACCGGTTGGGCCGCCTCCGCACACGACGAAATGTACAAGCCGCTGTCGCTCCTCTACCGAAATACCGGGGAGGTTGGCCTGCTCGAAATTCCTGATGATCCTCTGGCGGAGCTCACGGGCGTCGTTCAGCTCCTTGAGAAACAGCGCAAACTCTGCAACGCCGGGTACACCGAAAGTATTGCTGATTGCACCTACAGCAATGACAAGAATATCGTAGGAAATATCAAACACATGATTGTCTGCAACGCCGGAGCAGAATATTCTTTTCTCCTTTGCCGAGATATCCTTTGCATACGCATGCAGAAAGCGGACATTTTTTCGTGCATGCCGGATGGGCTCAATGATGCTGCGGAATTCTATTGTGCCGACAGTTGTGCTGGGAAGTAATGGGGTAAATAGAAAATGGTTGCGCGGGCTTATCACGGTGATTTCATAGTCATGCTTCAGGTGTTTGACCAGATTGAAAGCGCCGAAACCGGTTCCAAGGATTATCAGTTGGGGGAGAGACATGCCCGGGTCGAAGTAAGAATGGGTGGAATTACAGACCGATCAATTCAGACACACACAGCAGAAATGGCACAGCAATCTACAAATAGCGCGTTGATGGATGCAGGTAGTTCTGAACGTAATCTTTTACTGATTCTTCAAGCGAACGGAATTCATGCGTACATCCGGCACCACGTAATTTTGCCGTTGTCGCTTCGGTATGATATTGGTATGAATTACGAATGGCCGGAGGCATATCGCAATATTCGATGTTAACCGGTAATTCCAATCCTGCAAAAATGGCTGAAGCAAGATCGTTCCACGAGCGCGCCTTACCCGTTCCGAGGTTGAACAAGCCGTTCGCCCCGGCGTTGTTCATGAACCACCAGAGCACTTCATTGCAGTCTTTGATATAAACGAAATCCCTGAGCTGCTCGCCATCATTATATTCCGGCTTGTAAGACCTGAAGAGACGTACCAGACCATGTTCCCGGATTTGATGATATGCCTTGCAGACCAGGCTTCTCATATCGCCCTTGTGATATTCGTTGGGGCCGAAGACATTGAAAAACTTTATCCCCGCAATCTTGCCAATAGCTTTGCTGTGTATTGCCCAGACATCAAAGATCTGTTTGGAGTATCCGTAGGCATTCAAGGGAACAAGCTTGAGGGTAGTCTCATCATGTTCATCGCTGAAACCGAGCGCGCCATCACCATAGGTGGCGCCGCTGCTTGCATAGATGCAGCGGACGCTATTTTTGATACACCATTCGGCGATGCGACGGGTATAGCGGTAGTTATTCTCCATGAGGTGCTCAACATTTTCCTCTGTGGTTGAGGAATTTGCACCGAGATGGATGATTGCATCAATCCCGGGAAGGCCGCCGGATTCGAGCATCGGGAGAAACGGATCCTTATGCAGGTAATCGATGAAGCGCTTCCCCTGGAGGTTTCGCCATTTGTTCGAGGCACCGAGTTCATCCACCACCAACACGTCGGTCACATTCATCTGGTTAAGTTTGCCCAGAAATGCACTGCCGATGAATCCGGCACCGCCAGTAATGACTATCATACCGTATCCATAAGGGTTGTGTTGTTAAAAAAACATCTTGCAGAATTTCAGTATGCCCTGTTCCCAGGGAACGCGGTGCGAGATGCCGCTCCGATGTTCAAACGCATGGAGGTTTTCGAGATACCACCGGTAATTGCGGATAAGGGCATCCTTGTTTGAATACTTGGGCGTGAAGCCAAGTTGTCGTTCAGCTTTTTCAATGGAAACAAATGAATCCTTAGATGCTGTTTCGTATACCCATTTGTACAAGGGCGAGAGCTTTAATGCTTCAAGAACGCGCAGCGTCCAGATCATCGGCCACGCGGGAAACGGTTTGATCGTCTTTCCGAAACCCGCCACATCCAGCACCGCCTGGTAATCCTCTTTCATTGTTGTGAATACCTTTGCGCCGATGTTGAACGTATCATTGACGAGATTCTTTTCCTTCGTCATAGTAAGATAGATGGACTCACTGAGGTCTTCCACATCAAGCAGTTGATAACGATTCTTGCCGCTTCCGATCATGGGGAATCCCTTGCCATCCTTTGCCCAGTCATAAAACATGGCAAAAACGCCAAGCCGTTCGGGGCCTATGAAGGATTTCGGGCGAATGATGGGAACACACATCCCCCGCTTGCGAAATTCCAGGCAAGCCTCTTCTGCAAGAATTTTTGCCTTGCCGTACGGGCCCACTCCTTGCAGAGTATCATTTTCAAGAAGAGGGTGATGGTCGGGAATACCGTACACCGCTGTGGAGGAGATATGAACAAAGCGTTCGACACCGCATGCATGTGCTTCTTCAAGAAGATTCTTTGTTCCGTCAATATCGGTAGAGAAGATATCCTGCTCCGAATACAACGGCAAGGCGGCGGCGGTGTGGACCACCAAGCCAACCCCGCTCATTGCGCGCTTCACAGCGGCTCTATCACGTATATCCCCCTGAACAAACGAGATTTTATCTTTCTCCGGATAATCGAACTCCGCGATATCAAGCACAACAATGTCGTTATAACCTTTATTCAAGAGATGCCGGATCAAGTTAATTCCCAAAAAACCCGAACCACCCGTAATCAGTACCTTCATTATTATCCCTGTAAAATTTTTGTTTCTTCGTTTGTTAAGAGAAGCGTGCGCAACTACCAGCCGAGAATCCAGGCAAACATCAGCGGCGCCACTATGGTTGCATCGCTTTCAACAATGAACCGCGGCGTATCCACGCCGAGTTTTCCCCACGTGATTTTCTCATTCGGCACGGCCCCGCTGTACGACCCGTAGGATGTTGTGGAATCGCTGATCTGGCAGAAGTATGCCCAGAGAGGAACATCATGCCACTCAAGGTCCTGATACATCATCGGCACAACGCAAATGGGGAAGTCGCCGGCAATGCCACCACCGATCTGAAAGAAGCCGACACCGGCCCCACCGGAATTTTTACGGTACCAGTCGGAGAGCCACACCATGTATTCAATGCCGCTCTTCACCACAGACGACTGGAGTTCACCTTTTATGCAGTAGGATGCGAAGATATTTCCCAGTGTCGAGTCCTCCCAACCCGGAACAACAACCGGAATTCCCTTTTCTGCCGCAGCAAGCATCCAGCTGTTGGCAGGATCGATTTCATAATATTGTTTCAGTTCTCCGCTCAACAGGAGTTGGTACATGTATTCGTGTGGAAAAAATCTCTTGCCGCCATCCTGTGCGCTTTTCCAGAGTTTGTAAATATGTTTCTGCAGGCGGCGGAACGCCTCTTCTTCGGGGATGCATGTATCCGTAACACGATTGTAGTGATGATCCAGAAGGTCCTGCTCTTCCTGTGGCGAAAGCTGACGATAGTGGGGGACGCGTTTGTAGTGAGAATGTGCTACCAAGTTCATGAGGTCTTCTTCAAGATTGGCGCCCGTGCAACAGATGATCTGTACTTTGTCGCGGCGTATCATCTCTGCCAGCGAAATACCGAGTTCTGCCGTTGACATCGCACCTGCGAGTGTCACCATCATTTTCCCCTGTATATCAAGATGTGCTTCGTATGCTTTAGCGGCGTCAACCAGTGCAGCTGAATTGAAATGCAGATAGTGCTTTGCAATGAATTGCGAAACGGGGCCTTTGCTTGCCATTATTCTGTTATCCGTTCATTGTGGAAGAGGTAATGTTGTTGCCGGGAACAAAAAAACCCGACGCCAGTTTAGCGCCGGGGTTAATATACAAAATACAGTTCTGCGAAACTACCCGCGTATAATGTTCTTGAACTCCTTGATGGATTTCACTCCCGGGAATTCCTTCTCGAACGTTTTCTTCTTCTCCGGATTCAGCTGGAAAGCGTTCTTGAGAGAGTCAAGGGCTTCAAAAGTCTTGTTCAGAATCATGAGAACCTTCGCCCGGTTATAATAGGCATCAGCGCTCGAAGGGAGCACCTCGATGGCCCTGTCAAATGCACGGAGCGATTGTTTGTAATAGCGGAGCTCAAAGAGGGTCTCGCCATAGTCGAGCCACGCACCGTCATTGGCCGGCTCCAGTTTCGTTACCATGCGGTAGCTGATAAGGGATTCCCGTATCCTGCCCATGTTATAGAGAAGATCTGCCTTGGCGTACCAAAGTTCCGGGTAATCCTTGCAAATGGAGAGCGCCTTGTTGTAGTCGGTGAGAGCTTTGCGGTCCTGCCCGAGAGATTCATAGCAGCTCCCCCGTCCGAAGTAGGACTCGTAATGTTCGGGTTCGAACCGGAGTGCCTGGCCGAAACAGCGGACGGCTTCTTCGTATTGTCCCTGTTCTTCAAATGCGTTGCCGAGATTGTGCCAAGCAGGGACATCTTTCTCATCCAGCCGTAGCGCTTCACGGTAGCATGCAATGGCATCCTGCAGTCTGCCCATGTTGGCATAAGCATTTCCCTTGTTGTACCATGCGGCAGGGAAACTCTCACGAACGGCAAGTGCTGTTTCATAGCTCTCGATGGCGCGGGTAAACCGCAGCATTCTATTGAGAACGATTCCCCGATTGTACCACGCATTGTAATTGTAGGGATCGAGCTTCAAGTGCTCGTCATAGCAGCGAAGAGATTCCGTAGGCTTATCGAGGTAATCGTAGCAATAGCCGAGTTCGTACCATGCATCGCGGTGGTGCGGGTTTCCTTCAAGGATGAATTTGAAGATGGTGATGGCTTCATCATACTGGCCGATTTTCTCAAAGCTGATGGCTTTGTTGAACAGGGCGTCCTCATTGGAGGGGTCGATTTCCAGGGCTTGCTCAAAGCATGCGAGAGCCTCCTCCGTTTTACCGAGGTCGTCGAGCGCAATACCCTTGTTGACGAGCGTCTCAGGATCAACGGGGTTCATACTCAGCGCCTTGTCGTAGCACTCAACCGCTTCTTCGTATTTGTACAGATTGCTGAGAATAAGCCCTTTTCGCAGCCAGGTATCAGCATTGTAGGGAACGATGGAGAGAAGCTGGTTTATAAAATGGAGGGCTTCTTCATACTTTTCGTGTTCGAAGTAATAATTGACGATCTCTTCGAGGGCATCAGTATTTGCGATGCCTGAAGATCCGTCTTTCATCATATCCCTGAACTTCTGCAACTCATCATCGAAGCGGTCCTTTCCCTCATCTTCGGGCTCGTCGTCAAAACCGCCGCCAAAATCGAGAGTGCTCATGGATCGTTCCTTGTGAAAGTTGTCCGGGTCGGATGCGTTATCGTTCCCATCTCGTGCTAAGTAAAACAAAAGAGGAAGAGAAGTCAAGAAATGGATCCGATCCAGTCGTTGTACCGGGGCAGGAAAATAGGCAATTTGATTGATTTTCAGCATGAATCAGGTTATATTATAACCTTGATTTGTAATGATCTCCGAGAATATTGCACACATCAGGCGAAAAATTGACGAGGCGTGCCTTCGATCAGGAAGGAAGCCATCGGAAGTAACTCTTGTAGCGGTTACCAAAACGTTTCCTGCCGGGCAGATTCTGGCGGCATATCAACTTGGTGTGAAGGATATCGGGGAAAACTACGTACAGGAATCGCTGGAAAAGCGTGAGCAGTTGAAGGACATACCTGTACGCTGGCATTTTATCGGGCATCTTCAGTCAAACAAGGCCAGGCAGATAGCCGGCTGGGTAACGCTGATCCATTCGCTGGAATCATTGAGTCTCGCGAAAGAACTCGATCGGCAGGCAGAAAAACTTGGCAGGCCCCAAGAAGTGCTCGTCGAAGTAAATACAACGGGCGAATCCTCAAAGTATGGTATCGCGCCAGAGCAAACCGTACGCTTCATCAGAAGTTTGTCAATGTTTTCCGGCATCAAAATTTTGGGGTTGATGACGATCGGTCCGTTTCTTCCGGACCCGGAAATGTCGCGGCCGATGTTCGGCAAGCTGCGAGAACTCAAAGAGCAGGCAGCAGCTCTCGGGCAGGGGAATGTCAGGATGGAGCACCTTTCGATGGGAATGACCGGCGATTTTGAAGTTGCAATAGAAGAGGGGGCAACGCTCGTGCGCATCGGCACGGCGATCTTTGGTTCCAGAAGAAAGCCAACATGAAACGGCGACAGGAGGAACTATGAGGCTGACACCGCTCGACATACGGAAACAGGAATTCAAGAAGTCCATGCGTGGCTACGACACCGTCGAGGTGGATACGTTCATGGATATGATGGCCAACGAATTTGAAAGCGTGCTCAAAGAACAGAAAGAGCTGCGCGACAAAACCATCGAGCTCGAGACCGAGCTCCGCGACTACCGCCAGGTGGAAAAAACTCTTCAACAAATGTTGTTACAGGCGCAGGAAACCACAGGCAAGACATTTGAAACGGCAAGGCGCGAAGCGGAAGTGATCGTCAGGGAGGCTGAGAGCAAAGCTGTCAGGATACTTGAACAGGCAAACAGTGACGTTGTTCGCCTGAACAATGAATTGATGCAACTCCAGGCACGAAGGGAGGCCATCCTGGGCAAACTCCGTGTTCTCCTGAATACGGAGCTTGAGGTCCTGAAGTCTCTTGATGCAGGCGACAGGGCGCCTGTTGTTGCTCCGCCCCCCACAAAGGAATCAATTGCGTTTGAAGACATTCTGAAAAGTTTGGAAGATGAGCGGAATACGAAAACACATTGATGAAGCGGTAACATTCCTTCGCGGAAAAACCTCACTGGCTCCGAAGGTCGGGATTATTCTCGGCACGGGGTTGGGCAGGCTTGCAAAGGAGATCTCCGCTGAAGTGGTGGTGGACTACGAACACATTCCGCATTTTCCGGTATCGACAGTGGAGTCGCATCACGGAAAACTGATTTTTGGTACCCTCGGAGGAAAGCAAGTTGTTGCAATGCAGGGGCGGTTTCATTTTTACGAAGGGTACTCGATGCAGCAGGTGACGTTCCCCGTGCGCGTTATGAAATCCCTGGGAGTGAATACGTTGCTGATTTCCAACGCGGCGGGCGGGATGAACCCGCAGTTCCGCAAAGGAACGATCATGGTAATCACCGATCACATTAATCTTCAGGGTGATAACCCGCTCATCGGCGCGAACGACGATACTCTCGGCCCCCGTTTTCCGGATATGTCCGAGCCGTACAGCAAAAAGTTGATTGCGCTTGCCGAAGAGGTCGCGCTTGAACAAAAAATTCGCACCGAGCGCGGTGTGTTCGTTGCCGTGCCGGGTCCGAACCTTGAAACACGCGCAGAGTACAGGTTTCTTCGTTTCATCGGCGCCGATGCCGTGGGTATGTCCACCGTACCGGAGAACATTGTGGCAAACCACATGGGGATGCGGGTCCTCGGTTTCTCAATCATTACCGATGAGTGTTTTCCGGATTCTCTCCAGCCCGCAAATGTTCAGGAAATCATCGCGGTGGCCGGGGAGACCGAGCCGAAGCTAACGGCAATTATGAAAGGCGTGGTCGAAAGGCTGTAGCATATGCAACCGCTGGGAAGGATCTTGGTGGTGGCGGGGTTAGCCCTTGCGGGGCTCGGCGTATTGCTGATGTTTTCCGACAAGGTTCCATTCCTCGGCAGGCTTCCGGGTGACATCTCCATCAAAAGGGAAAATTTTCAGGTTCATATTCCAATAACCACAAGCATACTTCTCAGCCTTCTTGTCAGTGCGTTGCTTTGGTTGTTCTCACAGTTTAGGGGAAAATAGTTGATGATGAGATTTCTTTTTGCCGCCGTTCTGTTGATTGTTGCCCAGAGTTCCTTCTCTCAAGACAAATCGCAGCGCACAGTAACCGTTCGTGGAGAGGGAGTTGTTACTCTTGCCCCCGATCAGGTTCGTCTCAATGTCCAGATCAATACGCGCGCCGAATCAGCAACGGCAGCGATGAGCCTGGCAAGCGGAAAAACCCGGGATGTGTTGGCTCTGCTGAAAAACTATGGCGTAGCAGCGGCGGATATTCAAACCTCGCGTGTCAGTGTAAGCGCCATCCTCGATTACCAGAAAAATATCCAGCCTCCGCCGATTGTGGGCTATGCGGGAACCAATGAGTTCAGTGTTGTCTTTAAGGGGAAGCTGATGGATAAGGTGGGCGATTTCCTTGATAAGGGAACGGCTGCCGGAGTCACCAGTTTCGGCAATTTGATGTACGAATCATCGTCCCACCGCGGACTTGAACGTGATGCACTGAAAAAGGCGGCGGATGACGCCCAGGCACGCGCTACCGTGCTTGCGCAGCAATTAGGTGCAGTTGTCGGCAAAGTGATCAGTATTTCAGAGGGGGTCAACGCGCCATCGCCAATGCCGCTCATGCGCTCCGGATTAATGGAAGCTTCTTCTGCAGCCCCGGTGATGACGGGGGAGCTCTCCATTAGCGCGCAAGTGACGGTGACGTTTGAGTTGAAGTAAGATGTTCAAAGAACTTACCGACAAAATATCCTACCCTGCGGTTGAAAAAGAGGTTCTGACGTTCTGGAAAGAACACGGGATCTTTCAGAAGAGCATCACCTCCCGCGAAGGCAAACAAGGGTTCACTTTCTACGAAGGGCCACCCACCGCAAACGGCCGGCCGGGCATTCATCATGTCATGAGCCGCACGCTCAAGGACCTTGTCTGTCGTTACAAAACCATGCGCGGTTACCAGGTTCACCGCAAAGCCGGCTGGGATACACACGGGCTTCCTGTGGAAATCGAAATTGAGAAGCAGCTCGGCTTCAAGCACAAGGATGATATTGTGAAGTACGGCGTGGCGGAGTTCAACAAGAAATGCCGCGAGTCGGTGTGGAAGTACAAAACAGACTGGGAGTTGATGACCGAGCAGATGGGGTATTGGGTTGACCTCACGAAGCCGTATATCACCTTTGAGAACAACTACATTGAGTCGGTCTGGTGGGCACTGAAACGCTTTTTCGATGAAGGGATGATCTACAAGGGCTTCAAGATTCAGCCGTACTGCCCGCGCTGTGAGACGCCCCTTTCATCGCATGAGGTATCACTCGGATACCAGGACGTCAAAGACCCGAGCGTGTATGTAAAATTCAAGCTGAAGACGGAAGATAGTACTTTCTTCCTTGTTTGGACGACCACGCCGTGGACGCTTATCTCCAATGTTGCGCTCGCCGTTCATCCGGATATTGATTATGTGAAGGTGGAGCACAAGGGCGAGAAACTGATTCTTGCCGAGGCGCGGCTTGGGGTATTGGATGGAGAATATGTTGTTTTAGAGAAGACAAAGGGAAGGAAAGTAGCCGGACTTGAATACGAGCGCCTGTTCCACTACCACGCAGTTGAGAAAAAAGCATTCTATGTTGTAGAGGCGGATTTTGTCACTACCGGGGATGGCTCTGGAATCGTCCACATGGCACCAGCGTACGGCGAGGATGATTACCAGACATCAAGAAAATTTGATTTGCCGACCATCCACCCTGTGAATACAAGCGGTGAGTTCGGTGCGGAGGTGAGTGACTTCGCAGGCAAGTTTGTGAAAGAAGCCGACCCTCTCATCATTCAAAATCTCAAATCACGTGGAATACTTTACAAGAAAGAGACGATCACCCACAGTTATCCGCACTGCTGGCGCTGCAAGACGCCGTTGCTTTATTATGCGCGCGAGTCATGGTACATCAGCACCACCAAATATGCGGAAAAGATGATTGCGCTGAACAGGCAGATCAACTGGGTGCCGCCCGAAGTCGGCGAGGGCCGGTTCGGCAACTGGCTTGAAGAAAACAAGGATTGGGCGCTCTCCCGGGACCGGTTCTGGGGAACGCCGCTTCCCGTTTGGATTTGTGAGAAGTGCGGGAAGAAAGAGTGCGTTGGAAGTGTTGCCGATCTGAAGAGCGTTTCAGGACTCAAGATTCAAGATTCCGATCTTGATCTTCACAAACCTTTCGTGGACGAAATCACCTGGGCATGTTCCTGTGGCGGAACGATGAGACGCACACCCGAGCTTATTGATGTCTGGTTTGATTCAGGAGCCATGTCGTTTGCCCAGTGGCATTATCCATTTGAAAACAAACATCTTGTTGAATCCGGCGAGCAGTATCCGGCTGATTACATCTGTGAAGGAATAGATCAAACGCGGGGATGGTTTTACTCCCTGCACGCAATCGGAACGTTCCTTTTTGATACACCGGCATACAAGAACATTCTGGTCAACGAACTGATCCTTGACAAGGATGGCCAGAAGATGTCCAAATCAAAAGGCAACACCGTTGATCCCTTTGCGGTCATCGCAAAGTACGGAGCCGACGCCACGCGGTGGTATCTTGTTACCACAAGCCCGCCCTGGCGCCCCACGATGTTTGATGAAGAAGGATTGGCGGAGGTACAACGGAAGTTTTTTGGCACACTCGTCAATACATATGCCTTCTTTGCGCTGTATGCCAACATCGATACATTCTCCTACGCCGAAGAGCGCATCCCCGTTGCCGAGCGCCAGGAAATTGACCGGTGGATCGTCTCGGAATTGAATTCCTTGATCAAGCGTTACGGCGAATACATGGATGCATACGACGTTACCAAGGCGGCAAGGGCTGTGAGCGATTTCACAATAGATCAGCTCTCAAATTGGTATGTTCGCAGGAACCGCCGCCGCTTCTGGAAGAGCGAAGCCGGGCGGGATAAAACTGCAGCGTATCAAACATTGTATGAATGCCTTATTTCCGTCGTGAAGATGATGGCTCCGTTCGCACCATTCCTCGCAGAGGAATTATACCGCAATCTCAATGCCCGGACGAAACGCGAACAATTTGATTCCGTGCATCTTGCGATGATGCCGTCCGTAGAACAGGGGGTGATTGACGCAGAGCTCGAGGAGAGAATGAAGCGAGCGGAAGGCATAGTGATGCTTGTGCGCTCGATGCGCATGAAGTCAAACCTGAAAGTCCGGCAGCCGCTGAAGCGTATCATCCTGCCTGTGGCAAGTGATGCCGAGCGTGAGGCAGTACGAAAGATGGAAGACGTCATCCTTGATGAGATCAATGTGAAGGCGATTGAGTATGTGACGGATGATTCCGGGATAGTAAAGAAGAAAGCGAAGGCAAACTTCAAAGCAATCGGGCCGAAGTTCGGGAAGTCAGTAAAACAGGTTGCCGAGCGCATCAAAGAAATGTCGGCGGCGGAAATTACGGAATTGGAGCGTTCCGGAACCCTTCTTCTTCCGGTCAACGGCTCAACGTACACGATCGGGAAAGAGGATATCGAGATAGTCCGTGAGGATATTCAGGGATGGCTTGTTGAATCGGACGGAACCAGTACAGTGGCGCTTGATACCGAGTTGACTCAAGCTCTTTTGGCGGAGGGCAATGCGAGAGAGTTCATCAACCGCATTCAGAATATGCGCAAGGAGGCAGGCTTTCTGGTGACCGATCGCATCGCTGTGTACTACAAAGCAACAGCCGCAATGGAAGCGGCAATCAACAGTATGACGGAGTACATTAAAAATGAAACACTTGCCGTGGAATTGTCGAGCGCATACCGGGCAGGCGAGTATTCCTCTGTATTGGATATCAACGGAGAGGAAGTTGAAGCAAGTATAGAACGAACATCGTCACTCTAATTTTTTTTGTAACGAGGAGAGCAGCGTAATGGCAAAGAAAAAGTCCGTCGTGAAATCGACGGTGGAGATCATGAAAGAAAAGTCCGTAGCACGCTCAAAGCAGATTAAGAAAGCGAAGGTCAATCTGAAAAAAGCAGCAGCGGTTCGGAAGGCGCAGGCGGCGGCCATGGGCCCGAAAGCATACAGCCAGAAGGACCTGAAAGACTTTAGGGAACTGATACTGGAGAAGCGCAAGGAAACCCTGGAAGAGCTGGACACCCTCAAGGAAAGCATGATGGATGTGACAACAGGCGAATATGTAAGCGAAAACTCCACATACTCGCTGCACATGGAGCAGGGTACGGATGCGATGGAGCGTGAAAAAACATTTCTTTTTGCTTCACGGGGAAGCAAGTTCGTCAATCAGTTGGATGACGCCCTTGAGCGCATTGCTGCCGGTACCTACGGGATTTGCAAAACCTGTGCTCTGCTCATCCCCAAAGAACGCCTTGAAGCTGTCCCGACCGCGCAAACATGTGCCGAGTTCAAAAATACCAACGCACCCTGCGAGCGCGGCCGTATTGCACTTGCCAAAATGAAAAAGCATGAACCATAGGCAGGTGAGGTAACGGTGCGCGTACTTATCCTGTCGGCATCCATTATTGTTGCTGATCAAATCACAAAACTGTTGGTCAAGGGGATAAGCATTCCTTTCCTCGGTATTCACCACGAGGGTATGCGTTACGGATTCAGCAAACCCGTCTTCGGTGACTTCTTCCGGCTGACATACATAGAAAACCCCGGCATGGCGTTCGGTATTGATGTCGGCGGCAAACTCTTCTTTTCCATTTTTTCTATCATCGCCAGCGCAGCGATTCTCTTTTATCTCTATAAAGCGCGTACGGAATCACTCGGTTTCCGTCTTTCTCTGGCGCTGATATTCGGCGGAGCGGTCGGTAACCTGATTGACCGCGTGTTCTACGGGGCTCTTTTTGGCGAAGGTCCGCTTTTTTATGGCAAGGTTGTTGATTTTTTGGATGTGGATTTCTTTAACTTCTCGATTGGAAGCTACAGCATGACACGCTGGCCGGTGTTCAATATTGCAGATGCGTCCGTAACAGTGGGCGTTCTTCTTCTGCTTGTTTTTCACAGGCATGTTACCACGGCTGAGGACGCAACGCATCCCCTTGCTGCTCAGACAGTGTCGGGGGATTCATCGATTTCTTCCGACCCCCCGTCACCTCCCCTTTCCATAGACCAGAAATAACCGGCAATGCCGTACGAGTTTGACATTGTCGTTCCTCCGGGCAAGAAAAAGGAACGGCTCGATGTTTTTCTGACGCATCACGTGGAGAACGCTACCCGCAACAAGGTGCAGCATGCTATCAGGGCAGGTACCGTACTGGTCAACGGCATGACAGTCAGGGTAAGCCATCAGGTCTCTCCGGGTGAAGTTATTCATATTATCCTTCCCAAATCACCGCCTCAGGAAGCGCTTCCCGAAAATATCCCGATTGAAATTCTCCACGAAGATGACGAGTTGATGGTTGTGAACAAGCCCGCGGGCATGGTTACGCATCCGGCGTATGGAAACTATAACGGCACGCTTGTCAATGCACTGTTGTATCACTGCAACAGCCTTTCGACAATAAACGACCCGACCCGGCCCGGTATAGTCCACCGCCTTGACAAGGAAACCTCGGGTTTGATGGTAGTTGCCAAGACTGATCGTGCACATGCCGCTCTCGCGCGACAATTTTCCCGGCGTACAATACGCAGGGAATACTGGGCACTTGTGTGGGGCGTGTTTAAAGAGAAAACGGGTGTCATTGAAGCTGACCTTGGTCGCAGTAAATCCGACAGAAAAAAAATGGCAGTAGTGAAGGATGGGAAACATGCGGCAACGGAATATACGCTGCTGGAAGCTTTCCGTTATCTCTCGCTTGTACGCCTCAAGCTTCGTACAGGGAGGACACATCAGATCAGGGTTCACCTTGCACACGTAAATCACCCTGTATTCGGGGATCCCACCTATAACGGCCGCCAAATCGTTTACGGGCCCGGTACTCCGAAACACAAAGCAGAGGTGCAGCGCCTTCTCTCTCTTATCCATCGCCAGGCTCTTCATGCCAAAACTATCGGGTTTGTGCATCCTTACACCGGAAAAGAGGTACACTTCGATTCACCGTTGCCGCAGGACATGCTGAACGTTTTGGATGCGCTTACCACAGTCCAGTAGTTGCGTTTCATTGGTACAGCTTATATATTACATGACATGATAAGCCTAAAGTGATTCCGTGCTGTTGGCAGGACAATACGTCAGACTAATGGTAAAAGAACGGATGTTCCCAGCATATCTTCCTGCGACGTCAAACCACTCTCACATCATCATTTCACAATCCATCGGAGGTACAATGAGGAGCTTGCAACAGTGTTTGCGGCCTATTGGTGCAGCGCTTTTGCTTTTTCTGGTTATGCTGCTTGCGGTACAGATTGCGCCTGCGCAGTCTGATTTTGAGAATGTGCTGAAACAGTATACTTCACAGACTGTGAAGGGTTACATCCAACCCATGGCTGATCTGTTCGGTGCAAACCTGAATGCCGGCCTGTATCACTCGGCGGCCATTCCGCAGAACGGCTTAAAATTTGAAATAGACCTGGTCGGCATGGGTTCAACAGTCGGTGACGATCAAAAAACCTATACCCTTCAACTGCCGCCAAGTTTTGCTCAGGGTTCAATGAAGGCGCCAACGATCTTCGGCCCGAAGGCGACACTGGTAACGGATCCTACCACTGGGCTGCAGTTCAAGCCGACGGACGGGCTTATTGATGCATCGCTCTTTCCGCTGGCCGTTCCTCAGGCAACCATCGGAGCTATTGCCGGCACGGAAGCCACCATTCGTTTCATTACGACACCCTCGATCAGCGATGAAAAATTCCCCAAGACCACACTCTGGGGAATAGGAGCGCGCCACAGCATCAGCCAATACCTGCCAGAGCCACCACTGGATATTGCAGCGGGAATATTCTACAGCAGCTTTACAGTCGGAGATATTGTTGACTGCAGCGGGCTTTCGATTGGCGCACAGGCAAGCAAGAGCTTCAGCGTGCTCAATTTGTTTGGCGGGGTTGCATGGGAGAAGAGCACCATGAACCTCTCCTATAAACCAACGTCGTCCAGTACCTCGGTGGATATTGATCTGGATGGAGCCAACTCTTTCCGTTTTACGGTGGGCGCAGGCCTGCATCTTGCCGTGCTGAATATTTTTGCTGATGCAAATTTTGGTTCGGTCACCAACTTCTCCGGTGGCATCGGGTTTGGG
>CAZWIN010000001.1:0-36901 GCA_964633855.1 uncultured Chitinophagales bacterium | reverse complement strand
TAAGAGGAGATTACATATGAAATTACACGCTGCAAAATTCTTATTGATCGGGTTCGTTCTGGTATGGGCTGCTTGCGAAATAGTGGACCCATTTTTGATTGCGCTGAATCTTCCGCTGGAAGCCTGCGGGGACATCAATGTCGGTAGCACATGGAACGAGGACGATACTTATAACATCAGGGATGAGATCTCCAATGTCAGTTCGGACTATGTTAATAATGTCAAGGCGACGCGCGTCAATGACATTAATGTGTACATGCCCAACCCACCGGCAACCGGTACAGGTTCGGGAACTGTGCAGTACGCACTGGATGGTGGCTCTCTTGTCACGCTCTTAACCTTCACCGATGTTCCGTTTGACAGCCTGCGCGGAAACGGCATTTCCCTGAAGTCGGCAATTTCCAATCCGGGCCAGGTGGTCTTCAATATGCCTGCGGTGAATGCGTTGTTGGCGGCACTTCAGGATTCGACCGGCTTGCCGGCGACCACGACAATCAGAGTGGTCAACAACGGCAGTACAACCGTCACCGTTCCTCAGGGGACTCAAATCTGTGCCCGTATTTCTTACCAGGTTGATGTGGAGATCTAATACCTCTTCAAGTCAGGAAAAGCACACGGCCCCCGCCAGTACTTGCGGGGGTTTTTTGTTATCAGCAGGTTACCATGGGAATGCTTGATTGAAGCCACCCACTTTTGTAGATTTGAACCCAATGCAAAACCTTCTGGGATTGACAGAAAAGGAACTTGTGCTCTTTGCCGATACTGTTGGAGAACCGCGGTACCGCGGCAAACAGATATATCAATGGCTATATACAAAAGGGGCCGTCTCTTTTTCCGAAATGACGGATCTCGGAAAATCGTTCAGGGAACTTTTGCAGGAAACAGCGCACATCAGCATGCCGATGTGCGTCACCCGCCAGCACTCCAAACGCGATGGAACCACAAAGTTCCTTTTTGAATTGGAAGACGGGCTTCGTATCGAGAGTGTGTTGATTCCACCGGCCTCGGCTTTTGCAGACCCAGAGGCTGCCGAAGAAGAGGAACAAAAACGCCTTACGGTATGCATTTCGACACAGGTGGGGTGCCCGCTGGATTGCAAGTTTTGCGCCACAGCCACGATGGGATACCAGCGCAACCTTACTGCAGGTGAAATTGTTGGTCAGGTACTTCAGGTCAAGCGCCTTTCGGGAAAGAAAATAACGAATGTGGTCTTCATGGGTATGGGCGAGCCCATGATGAATTACGACAACGTGATGAAGTCCGTGGAGATCCTTTCCGCGGGAATGAAAATAGCCGCGAAGAAAATTACCATATCAACGGCAGGTTGGGCTGACCAGATACGCCGCATGGCTGATGACCGGTGCAAGGCAAAACTCGCCGTTTCGCTCCACAGTGCAAACGATACAACACGCTCCATGCTGATGCCCATCAACAGGAAATTCAACCTGGAAACCCTCCTGGATGCTCTTGGATACTATTATGAGAAAACGAACGTCCGGGTGACGTATGAGTATATTTTTTTTGACGGGGTGAATGATTCTGTGAAGGACGTACAACAACTCATAAAATTTGCGCGTCGTGTACCAAGCAAGATCAATGTCATTCCGTTTCATTCTATTGCCTTTGTAAACCCATCGGGAACGGCCCGGGATTTGAAACCATCGCCGCGGCTGGAGGAAATTGTGGATACGCTTCGCAATCATCACATTACCGTTATGGTGCGCAGCAATGCAGGTGAAGATATTGATGCAGCGTGCGGCCAGCTTGCGGTGAAAACAGAACGGGTACAGCCTGCACATCGAAACCGGGCCCCACACTCCAATCGTATTGTCAAAACGACATAAAAGCAGATGAATGGATCATCATACGTTCGATTGTGCATTATTGGGACTCTAGCCCTCCTGTTGCACGATATGGCACACAGCTCGCGATACCGGGAACGCGAGCGCACCTATGACGTTTTGCATTACAGCCTTGATATACAGATAGACGAGCAACGTCAGACAGTTGGCGGTACCGCTTCCATCCGGATGGTTCCCCTTAACAATTTGAATACAGTCGTGATTGACGCAAGCCGGATGATGATCAGCTCCGCGCAAATAGTACAAGGTGAAGGATTGGCAAGCCAGGCAGAGTTTTCGACCGACGGGGATAAGCTTGCCGTGTCTCTTCCCCGCATGATGAATGTTGCTGATACGTTCACAGTGTTGGTGAGCTACTCCTGCTCGCCGAAATCCGGGATGTACTTTATTGCACCCGACGCCGGATACCCCGATACACCGTTTCAAGTGTGGACGCAAGGCGAGCCCGAGGAGAACCACCTTTGGTTCCCCTGCTATGATTATCCGAACGATAAATCCACGTGTGAAATGCGTGTGACCGTCCGTGAGAGATTTCAAGCCATCTCCAATGGAGCATTGCTTGAAGTGACGGACAACCCTGCAGAGAAAACAAAAACATATCACTGGTTTTGTGCGAAACCCATTGCTTCATATCAAATGTCTGTTATTGTGGGGGAATATGCGACAATCCGGGAATGGTATAAGAACATCCCGGTTGAATACAATGTCCCCAAAGAACGGTTGGATGACGTGCAACGGTCTTTTTCGCGTACCGTTGATATGATGAAATTCTTTTCCGACAAATTACGATTTGATTACCCTTGGTCGCGATATGCGCAAACCGTGGTTGCTGATTTTATCTGGGGAGGAATGGAAAACGCCAGTGCTACGACGCTGAATGAGCGGACTCTTCACAGCCAGCGTGCCCATCTGGATGTCTCCAGCGACAATCTTGTTGCACATGAACTCGCGCATCAGTGGTTTGGCGATGTGCTGACATGCCGCAATTGGTCACATGCGTGGTTGAACGAAGGATTTGCCTCGTATTTCACAAACCTCTGGGTGGAACACGACAAGGGGCGCGGCCAGTTTCTGTATGACATGGCTGAAGCACAGCAAGGTGTCCAGGCTGCTGATGCAGGCGCCAGCCGGAGACCGACAGTGACCGATACCTATGCCGAACCGAGCGATCTTTTCGATAGCAGAATCTATGCGCGAGGAGCATGCATTCTTCATATGCTGCGGGGAATGCTTGGCGATGAAGTGTTCTGGTCGGGTATTCAGCGTTATATTGATGAGCATCAGTATCAGTCGGTTGCAACAGATGACTTTCAGCATGCAATGGAGGCTGCTGCGAAAACCGACCTCTCGTGGTTCTTTGACCAGTGGGTGACCAAGGCGGGCTTTCCCGTACTTGACGTGTCATCGGAGTATAACGCGGATCGCAGAAAGCTACTTCTTCATATCCGTCAATCACAGCAAGTCGATGACCTCACGCCCCTCTATCGTCTGCCGGTTGAAATAGCAGTCTATACCGGATCAAACCGTACAATTCACCGCGTTGC
Organism: uncultured Chitinophagales bacterium; assembly: GCA_964633855.1. Lineage (GTDB taxonomy): Bacteria > Bacteroidota > Ignavibacteria > UBA10030 > UBA6906 > CAZWIN01. Next base: position 33,495 of record CAZWIN010000001.1, on the reverse strand, counting down.
TATTGAAGGGTTGCAGGAACAAATCGTTGAACTTTCGTCCGAAGAGCAGCCGTTGAATGTTGTTGTTGATCCTGAATCGTGGGTTCTGAAATACATACGGCACGATAAACCAAACGTGCAGTGGCTGCATCAGCTCCGGCATGGAGGTGTAGCAGAGCGGCGTTCGGCGCTTCGCGCGCTTGCTTCCAACCCGGATTCAGCCGGCATACGTGAAGCCATTATGCAAGTACTTCTCAATGACACCCTCTGGGCCTTACGGAGGGAAGCGGTTCTTGCCCTGGCAGAGAGCAAAGATGATGGCATTGTCCAAATTCTGGAGCCCGCGTTCACTGACCCGGATTCCCGGGTGCGCGTCGCTGCCACCGGAGCATTGCAAAGCCGGAAAACACTTGATGCTCTGGTAGCTTTGGGCAATATCCTCGAAAGCGATTCAAGCTATGATGTTGCCGCCAGGGCAATAACTGCGCTTGTTTCCATAGATTCCGTACACGGGATGCAATACTGCGAGAAGGGCCTATCCATCGAGTCCCACAATGACGGGGTAAAGGCCGCGTCGACGCGTGCGCTCGGCACGTTGCGCACCGATGAAGTAAAGGCGAAGCTGTTTTCGCTTACCCGGTATGGCCAGCCGCGTGAAGTGCGCATCGCCGCCATTGATGCTCTTGCAGGCAACTGGCGCAACGATGATGAAGTTCGCAAACGTATTGAGGAGTTGACAGCAGACAAGCTTCACCATGTGCGCAGAAAGGCGCTTGAGCGCCTTGCCATGGTGGGAAACAATAATTCCCGGGCAATACTCGAAGCAACACTCAACCATGAACCCGATGCCCTTCTGCGTCGCGAATCGCGGATTGCTTTGCAATCGCTTAACAAACGGCTTAAGTAATAGCAACCACCATCACTACCGAGAGATCAACATGAGACTGCTGCTTTTCGGGCCACCCGGCGTCGGAAAGGGAACACAGGCAAAACTACTGGCCGAAGAGTTTGGTGCAAAGCATATTTCCACCGGAGACATGTTGCGCTCTGCTGTTACGGAAGGAACCGAGCTTGGGAAAAAGGCAAAGGCAATCATGGATGCAGGGCAACTCGTCCCCGATGACGTTATGATCGGGATAGTCCGCGATGTCCTCTGCTCGGACAAGGTGAAGAGCGGGTTTATTCTGGACGGTTTTCCCCGTACCCTTGAACAGGCAAAAGCGCTGACAACACTCTTGGATGAACTGGGCATAGATGATGTAAAGGTTGTCAACTTTCAAGTTGACGATGACGAAATCATCAAACGTCTCACCCAACGGTTGGTTTGCTCAAAGGATGGAAGGATTTTCAATATCGAAATTGATGGAGTGACACTCGATACCCCCTGCCCATCATGCGGAGGCAAGTTGTACCAGCGTGATGACGACAAGGAAGAGACCGTCCGCCGCCGTTTGAAGGTGTATCACACCACTACCGAGCCGCTCATGCATTATTACAAGGAAGCCGGAGAGGTGTACAACATAGACGGTACGAGCTCGATTGACATCGTCCATCGGGAGATCAGGCTCATGCTGGAATCATAACGCTATTCACGGTTTCACACGGGAAGGACGTATAATGCTCTTGTATCGAAAAAAGGATCGCCCGACAGTGGTTGCCCACCGGGGAAGCTCTGGCACGGCACCTGAAAATACATTGGCTGCAATCAGCATTGCAGTGGAAGCGGGAGCAGACATAGTAGAGGTGGACGTACGGATGACACGTGATTTTTTCCTTGTAGTGCTTCACGACCAGGATATCAAACGCACCACCAACGGTGAAGGCCCCGTGTGGGAGTACACCCTTCAAGAGCTTAGGACCTTTGATGCTGGTGTTTGGTTCTCTCCAAAGTTCAAGGGAGAGAGAATCCCGACATTGCGGCAGGTGATGGATGCGCTGCCGCAGCATGTCGGCCTTAATATAGAAGTGAAAACTGACGGGGAGCCGCGTAAGCGATTGGCAATGGAGGAAGCGACCATCCTGGCAATTATGGAAAAGAAGATGGAAGAGCGGACAATTGTCTCATCGTTCGATCATGATTACCTGAAACGTTTTCACCATCTCTATCCATCAATAAGGACGGCAGCGCTATACATGTCTGTCAGGGATGTCGCGGCAACGCCGCAGAAACTCCGTCGCTCGCTCGGTACGAGCGCGTTCATTTGCAGCAAGACCCAGTTGCGTAAGCGTTTTGTGGATGATGCAAAGAAGTGCAAGTCTCCGGTAGCATGTTATACGATCAATACAGCGGAGGAACTGCACAAAGTAATGGCGTACGACATAGATGCAGTAATAACCAACTACCCTGCTCAAATCTTGGCGGCGCTGAAGAAAAAATAATACCCCGTCAACCTTTGTCCAATCCCACCGGGCAACGCGCTTCGTTGCCCCTCTTTACTTGCTCAAATCTCTCCCAGCAAGCGTCAGAGACTTTTGTCAGCGGATGCCAGATATGGTATTGCACGGCTAGATTGCGAAGCGATTTCCCGGTTACCCCGATGAGTGAGAGCCTGTACTGAACATCAGAATCCTCGCCGCAGCCAGGTCCGTTATACAATTCATCAAATCCGTTGATTGCCACGAGATCCTTTTTCCAGGAAGAGAAATTGCTTCCGAGCATTCCACGCACGTTTCGGAGTAATACTCTCCGGAGCAGTTTGCTTGGCATCCTGATTCCATCCTCAACGCGCAGAGATTTTCCTTTCAGCCCGTCCAGCCACTCGTGAATCCCGTATCGCTCGTATTCCCCCCTGCAAATCTTTTCCATCGTCAGAGCGCTTGACCACCGCTTGCTTGTTTCGACACGCCTGCCCATGAGCACGCGCTTTTCTTCCCGTTCGTTCCAGTGATCGAGCAGGAAATGTTCTGAAGGGAGACAATCCCCATCAATAAATACAAGGTAGTCACTCCGCGAGGCGCGTATGCCGTTGTTCAGCATGATATTTTTGCGCCATCCCAGATCCTGATGCCACAAATGCGTTATTGGGAATGGATACTCTCGTTTTGCTTCTTCAATAACATCTCTTACCGGAGAGCCCGAACCATCATCGGCGACAATAACCTCAAAGTCTGCAAATATTTGGCGGTTGCATGCGGCGAGTACAAGCCGGAGGTTTTCCGGTTTGTTATAGACGGCGATGATTAAAGAAAGAGCAGGCGTGGGCAGCATTAGTTCCACAACCCGGGTATTTTCATGTTGCACCGGGGGCAAGACCCATCGAGCAGGTTGTTGTGTTTCACCCTGAACCCGGAACGCTCAATAAGCAGTGTATGGCATGACGGGCAATACGTATTCTCGTACGATCCGACATGGCCGGGCAGATTGCCGGCATAGACAAAGTTCAAACCGGCGGTGTACCCGATTTCTGCGGCGCGAAGCAAGGTCTCGACTCCCGTGTTCGCCGGCTCCGTCATTCTGTAATCCTGATGAAACGCAGTTACATGCCATGGGATGTTTGGCGATATTGAGACAAGGAACCCTGCGATGTCCCTCAACTCCCCGGGAGAATCGTTGAAGCCGGGGATGACGAGGGTAACAATCTCGACCCAGATACCCATCTTCACCAGCAGACGGACAGTATCAAGAACATTTTCCAATTTCCCGCCAAGCTGCTGATAGTTTTTTTGTCTGAAACTCTTAAGGTCGATTTTGTACAGTTGCACATGCGGACGGATGTATTCCATCACTTCTGGTGTGCCATTGCCGTTGGAGACGTACGAGCAGACGATACCATGCCGCCGGGCCAGCCGGAAGACTTCCACCGCCCACTCGCTGGTGATGAGAGGCTCGTTGTATGTACTTGTGATTGCAGACGCTTTATGGCTGATGGCGAGCCGGACCAGTTGCTCTGCTGTCATTGTTTCGGGAGTGCTCACGGCAGCGGGATCGCGAAGAGCTTGTGAAGTAATCCAGTTTTGGCAATACGCACAATGATAATCGCAGCCAAGCATGCCGAAGCTGAGGGCATTGGATCCGGGCAGTGCATGGAAGAATGGCTTTTTCTCTATCGGGTCAACCTGAACCCCTGCGACGTAGCCGTAAGGTACAAACAAGACGCCATCAGTATTGAAGCGAACCTTGCAAATGCCCTCTTTGCCGGGGCCAATTTTGCAATTATGCCCGCACGCGTGGCAACGCACCCAGTTGCCGGGCATTGTGGTGTAAAGCTCGCCTTCTCTTGTGTGGCGAGAGAGAATATCGCTCAGAGTATTGGCCGTTGACATGACAGATTCAATGGTAAATATACCATCATTGGGGTTGAGATGTCAAGAAGGATGCTTATGCATCGTCTGTGTTTGTGAAGAGCACGCACGGGAAATACGCGCGGAGGGGAAAATCAAAAAACCAAACTGAATCCGAGTGAAGGGAAGATGGGAATACCGTTGATAACGCGCTGACGAAGCGCCCCCTCGTCGTTGATGTAGTATGTTGTCTGCTGCTGGTTTTTGTGGTTGTAGATGTTTTGCACATCGAGATAGACTGCCCAATCCAATCCCCACCATTGCGGATAGTGTGTTATCCGGAAGTCAAGCGAATGATAGAGATTCAGCCGCCCCGAATATCTATCGCGCTCGTAATCAACGTCAAGGATTACCTTGCCGTTACGGCTGTCAATCTGGATGATTGCGGTGTCCACACCTGCAACAGTCGCCACGAGAATCCTCGGTTTTACCCCGATTGCCTCAATGAACGGGCGTCCTGAGCGGAGGGTAAACCGCATCCCCGCATCCCACCGCTCAGCAAATTTGTAATTACCAACGATATTTGCCGCATGTCTCTGGTCGAAAAGGAATGCAGTCTTTATGCCACGCCTGTCGCGTTCGGAAAACGAATACGCATAACTGATCCATCCGGTGAACCTCTCGCCGGGCTCCGATCGGATTTTTTGCAGAAGCACTTCAAAACCGTATGAGCGGCCAGTTGCTTCATTGGTCGGGATGTTTGTCAAAGAGTCGGCAGGAGTACGGATGGGCTGAGTCCATCCGGAGGGTGAAAAGATATCTCCCCCTGTTCTGCTGCTGGCATACTCCGACCCATGCAACTTTTGCGCAATCACCACATCCCTGAAACGTTTGTAGTATGTTTCCGTTTTGAATTGCCATTCCGGCGTTACCATCCTGTCATAACCAAGAATGTAGTGCGTGGCGCGCTCGGCACCAAGGTTGCCGAAGATATCATCACTAAAAGAGAGCCTTGTCTGAAAATTCTGCTTTTCGTGTCCGGGTGATTGATAGTATATACCATACGCCGCACGTAATGTGCTGATATCATCGAGGCTGTATGATACATTCAGGCGCGGCGAGACATAGGCTTGTTTCCCCAAAACGGGATGGAAGTCCACGCGAACTCCCGGTTGGATAAACACCCGCTCAGACAAAACCACCCGGTCTTGGAGGAAGGCGTGGTAGCGGCCGTAAGAGAGTGCTTCAGATGCATCAACAGGGACTACAAGGCCGCGCGAGCGAAGGAATTCTTTGAAGCTCTCATCAACCTGAAAATAGCGCGTGAAATCTGTCCGAAGGAAGTCTCCACCAATGCCGCTTTCCAACACATGGTTCCCGGCGTGCATTGTAAATTGTTGTGCCAGCGAGGTCTTTTGAAAAATGTAGTCATAGTTTACTGCAAAACGGAAGAAGCGCAGCCCGAGGGTGTCGCCGCGGCCAATATCTCCTGTATTTTGCGCCGGATCAACAAAAGAACCGTCAAATAATCCGCCCCCGCTGTTCCTATACCACGATACTCTTGTTTGAGAAAGGAAATTCTTTGACGGATTAAACAACCACGTTCCGCCTATGAGAGTATTTGTAGAAGAGTCAAAGACGTTTACGCTATCGGGTTGATCGCGTTCCACGCCGGAAATAAGCTCCACTCCGTCACGTGAAGTAATAGCGTTGAACAGGAGTTTGTGTTTGGGATTCAAGGGAACAGCAATCTTTACCTGCAGGTCACGGAAATTGGGCAGTGCAACATCACCCGCAACAAGTTTTGCGGATTTCAAAACCGGACCGAGGATGAGGTCATAGTATGTCCGTCGGAAAGAGAGGAGGTAGGATCCACCCGTAGAAAGCGGCAAGGCGCCCTCAACGATCAGGTTCATGTTTGTGAGGCTCGCATTGATTTTCCCTGCATAAGATGCGTCAGAGCGGCCCTCCCGGTTCTTCACGTCCAGAACGGACGACAATCGGTCGCCATACTGTGCCGCAAACCCGCCGGTTTGCAGACTGATATCCGTTATTGTCTCAGGATTGAACATTGAAACGAATCCGTACAGCCGGTAGGGGTTGAGAACTTCAAAACCGTCAATAAGTATCAAATTCTGATCCGGGCCGGATCCTCGGACAACAAGCTGGGAAGAAAAATCAGAAACACTGGTGACACCGGGAAGGGCCTGAAGGGAACGCATGACATCTTCGGCTGCACCGGGGAGGTACTTTGTCTCGCGAGGGCTTATGGTTGTCAGGCTGGGTCTGGTGTCATTGGCATCCTGGCGGCGCGAGCCGGTTACAACAACCGGGTTCATTTCCAGTGCGCTCTGTCGAAGAACAATCTGTACACGGGCAGTATCACCGGCATGTACCATGACGCGTTCGGCATCATCCTGAATGTAGCCTATGAGGCGGACTTCCACCTCATACTCACCAGGCAACACTGTTCCGATAATGAAGTTTCCATCTTCGCGCGCTGATGCGCCAAGCCTTGTTTCGGCAAGAACAACAGTGGCGCCAACGGCCGGATCACCGGAATCGAGGAGGACCCTTCCCATTACCAGCCCCGTCTGTGACAGGCCGGTGGAGGCTGGTCCCATCAATAGTATGGCAGAAACAACAAACCCTTTTATTGCTTGCATTAACACTTCTCTTTGCAACCGATGGTTTGGGATACACCATTTGCCGGTTACAACAACAAGAACACCGCTGTCGGTTCCGTGATAGAAGACCTGAAGGTTAAAAGATGTTTAGCGCCAGCAAAAGAGACTGTTGCCGGTGAATACCGCTATGATCAGTTATTTTTTGTGTCTGATGTTGGGGCGAATTTCTCAACCTGATGTTGTACAGGTTTGACGGTTTTGAGAAAATCGTAAATCGCACCAAGGTCTTCATTCGTCATCTGGCCGTACATCGTCCACGGCATTGGTGTATTAAAATCACCTGGTGAGAGCACCACATCCTTCAATCCTTCGTCAGTAAACGCTTTGAAGCGAGCAATGAAATCCTCTTTTGTCCACTTGCCGATCCCGGTCTCTTCATCGGGAGTGATGTTGAGCGAACGGACTGTCCCTCCGGGAAAATGGAACTCAAACCCGCCGGCAAATGTCATTCCGGGAACAGGCTCGCCCTTTACAGCGGGCGTATGGCAAGCAGCGCACGCGCCGATTGTTGAAAGGTAGCGGCCATATTCGACGGAATTGGATCTATCGGGTTCGGGTTTCGGCTGATAGGATTTTGCCGGAATAGTTTTCACGATAAAGTTGAGAGGGAAGTTGAGTTTTGATTCACCCACTGCATTTTTGATTGGCTCGAGCGATCGAATATATGCAACTATGGAATAAGCATCTTCCTGCGAAAGATTATTATAGGAAAGATACGGCATGAGAGGGAAGAGTGCCCTGTTGTGTTTTGTGACGCCGGTTGTAAAGGTCCGCATTAACTCGCCATCAGTGTAATCACTGATACCTGCCGGAGTGATATTGCTCGCATAAATCCTTCCCGGGACGCCACCGGCCTGTTCATTAAACTCCTCTCCTCCTTTTCCTTCTGTTCCGGGAGTGACCGGACCGGCAAATTTTGTCCAGTCGCGCGCCGAGTGACAGTCAATACACACTGTCACGTAGTTTGCAAGATATTTCCCCCGGGCGATGCGCTCCGGTGTTCGCTCAACGGTAATCTCCGGCGCGGGATCAACGTCCGGATACTTCATGTTGAAATAGCCGAGAAACATCACCAGCAGGACAAGCACAACGCCGAGAGCGATGCCAAGAATCTTGAGGAACTTTTTCATCATCATTCTCCGGAATATTTATCAGAACAGTTGTATTGACGTAATCATTTCACCATAAGAGAAAGCACCACGAATCTCAACGAGGTCACCGCGAGCGCATGACTCAGTAATTCGACCAGCCCGCTCCACCCCTGTCTGAGGAAAACGCCTCCATCTTGCGTGCCGAAGTTTTCTTCTTGGCAAATTGGAATGTGGTCTTTTTTCTTCCGGGCTTGTTGGTGCGCTTGAACCCGGGTTTCTTCGGAAACGCATTGTTCGGCTGTCGCTCTTGGGATCCCTGCTTGTGTGTAGCCGCAGGGTGCCGGCTGTGTTGCACAGGGCGTTGATGCCGTTGTGCCTGAGAAGCAAATACAACTTTGGGCTTTGTGCCGACCGGCTCAACCTGTGGTTGCGGCGTAAAGCCGGGATATGATTTCACCGGGTACCGCTTTCCAACAAATCGCTCAATGTTCTTGAGATGCTGGTTGTCTTCTCTTGTCACGAAAGTGACTGCATCTCCGACCGCTCCAGCTCGGCCGGTCCGACCGATGCGATGGATGTAGTCTTCGGCGTATTGAGGAATATCAAAGTTGATAACATGTGAAATTCCATCCACATCAATGCCGCGCGCGGCAATATCTGTTGCAACAAGCACGCGGAAATGTCCCTTCTTGAAGCCATCCAACGCACGCTGTCGCTGTGATTGCGTCCGGTTTGAATGGATGGCAATGGCTCTGACTCCCTGTCGGTCGAGACGGCGACAGATCTTATCAGCCCCGTGCTTTGTCCGTGAGAATACGAGTACGCTTTCCATTTTTTCGGATTCAATCGCATGGAGAAGCAGATCCATCTTTGAGTGTGGCGTCGCGGAATAGAAGTGTTGTGTAATCGTTTCAGCGGGATTGCGCCGTTCCCCCGCCTCAACCATATGTGGGTTGATCAAAATGCTGGAGGCAAGTTTCTGTATTTCGTCTGAGAGCGTGGCCGAAAAAAGCATGGTCTGCCTCTCTTTCGGAACGGCCCCGATGATCTTCCGGACGTCATTGATAAATCCCATATCCAACATTCTATCTGCCTCGTCGAGGATAAGAATCTCGATTTTGGAGAGATCAATTGTCCGCCTGTTGACGTGGTCAAGCAGCCTGCCGGGAGTTGCGATAACAATGTCCGCACCGCGACGAAGGAGTTTCAACTGTCCTTCCATACTGACTCCGCCGTAGATTGATACCGGACGGAGACGGAGAAAGCGCCCGTAAGTTGTCACTGCATCGTGTACTTGTTGGGCAAGTTCGCGGGTTGGAGTAATCACAAGCGCACGTACATGGTGCGCGGCTCTTGATGATACTCCCGCTCGTACAATCTGATCCGGCAGAGTTGTCGCCGGTTTTGGTAAATCAAGCCGGTGAAGCATCGGCAGGACAAATGCAGCTGTTTTGCCTGTCCCGGTTTGCGCCGAGCCGATAATATCCCGTCCCTCGAGTGCAGGCTTGATGGCAAGTGATTGAATGGGAGTAGGCACAGTATACCCTGCGGCCTGAATTCCCTTCATGACGTTGTCCGAGAGGCCAAACGTTGTAAAACCCATAATGCATCCTTAAAAGAATAAATAAATAGTGATTCCGCCGTGTCTGTATAGACACAGCGGTCTACAAAGATGAAATTGCGCTGGAAACAGGCGTGGTGCCGATAATCTGGTTCTTTATGAAAATGTACTCGTTTGGGGATTAACGACTGGTAATCAACGGAGTTCCATATCGGCGAACCTTCTGCGTCATCACCCGAGAATCATATTTTTTCTCTTGGTGTCCGCTCGCGATACTGGAAAATCCTGACCGTTTGCGGCATGCGTGTTCTGGTAAATACCGGAACTGCTACTTTGCAGTGATTATAAGATAACTCTTTTTCCCCAGAGTTCCTAATGTAGATTTTTTAATGTAAATCATGATGGTGGTGACGTTCTTAATATTTAGTTGTACGAGGTGTACGGAAAGCCCGTGCGAAAAGTTGCCGTGCTCCAATCCCCCGCTTCTTCCTTATTCCCATTTTTCTTATCTTTTGAAGCACACCATTGGGGAGAATCCGTCATCGTATTCAAGCTCTGGAATTTTGGCGGCGATTATGCCGACCACATTAATGAACGGTTGAAACGCTTCGTGCAGACCATGCAGGAGTTTTTCTGGTTCTCCGCGCGCACCATAAAGAGCTTCAGGTTTACCCGCAGGTACTGGGATGAAATTCTGAACCAGATGTACATCAGCGGCACGGAATCCATACCGATTGTTCTTGTCAGTTCGCTTGCTATCGGATGTCTGCTCACCGTAGAAGTCGGGAACCAGCTCGAAGGCTTCGGCGCAAAACTGCTTACAGGACGCACTACGGCGTTATCGGTTATTCGCGAGATGGGGCCCATTGTCACGGGGTTGATGCTGTCGGCGCGTGTTGGTGCGCGCAACGGCTCTGAACTAGGGGCAATGCAAATATCCGAACAAATAGATGCACTTCGTGCGTTTGGCACCGACCCGATCGCGAGGCTTGTCATGCCAAGGCTCTTCTCTGCGCTTGTCATGTTTTTTCCTCTTACAGCGTTGAGCGATTTTGTCGGACTGGTTGGCGGAGGAGTCGTTGCTCAAACGTACCACCATATTGATTCCGGCTTTTATTGGAATTCTGTACTCAACCTGCTTATCGTTAAGGATTTTGTTGTCGGGGCATTGAAACCATTTGTCTTTGCAGTGATCATCACACTGGTAAGTTGCTTCAATGGCTTTTCTGCGACAGGAGGAACGGCCGGCGTGGGACGTTCCACCATTAAAGGGATTGTTGTTTCATCGGGACTGGTACTCGTGGCGAATTTCTACATTTCAAAGCTCGTGCTGGAAAACGTGAATTTTTAGAATGAACGCAGGTGTGTGCGACGCGAGAAAAGAGAAGAGTAAGAGTCGTTATGGCCGGGGCGTGGGATGATTGAGTTCAAGGATGTGCATTTGTATTTTGCCGGCCGCGAAGTGCTCAAAGGGATCTCCATGCAGATTCCCGATGGGAATATTACCGCTATCCTCGGCCCCTCCGGTTCGGGGAAAAGCACGATTATCAAATTGATGCTCGGATTAATTCAACCGACATTCGGGCAGGTATTGGTTGACGGGGTGGATATCAGCCGCCTTTCCGAACAGCAGCTTTTTCCCATCAGGAAAAAAATGGGCATCGTGTTTCAGGGGAATGCATTGTTCGATTCGATGACGGTCAGCGAGAACATGGGCTTTTTCCTCCGCGAGAACATGGAGCTGCCGGAAGGCGAAATCGCACGGCGAATTCTCGACCAGTTGAAATTTGCGGGGCTGGAATCTCATGCGCACCAGTTACCCGACAGCCTTTCGGGCGGGATGAGAAAACGGGTTGCCATTGGCCGCGCACTCATTTTTGAACCGACAACGGTATTGTTTGACGAGCCAACAGCCGGGCTTGACCCCGTCAGCTCGAAGAAAATTCTTGATGTTATCAAACAACTCAAAATGGAAAAAGGGCTGGGCGCGGTCATGGTGACACATATCATCGGCGATGTGTTCAGTGTAGCCGACAGAGTGCTCGTATTATATCAGGGTCAGTTGATTTTTCAAGATACGCCGGAGAAGATGGAGGAAAGCGAACATCCGTTTGTGCAATCCTTCCTTGCTGATCCGGAGGAGTTGTAGTTTATGGCAGCCCAGTCGTCAATTTCCAGGTCTTTCTTTTACGGGATGAAATTCTCTTATGGCGAACGTTGATACATCACCAACCGGCGGAGTAGGCTGGCGAAATCTTCGCACGGGAATCCTCTTTGTCGGGGGGCTGATTCTTGCCGGGACGCTCGGTTTGATTATCGGGAAGAACACGAGCCTCCTGTCGCGTCACGATACAGCGCGACTGTTTATCACCAATATTCAGGGTTTGACGGAAGGCAACATGGTGGCGATTTCCGGGAAGAAAATCGGCGTTGTGAAGAGCATGGATTTCGCCGAACGAAATGACAGCTCGGGCGTCATCGTTACACTCGACATTGTGCACGACAATTTCGGCCTTATCTCCAAAGACTCCAGGGCTACCATAAAATCCCTTGGTGTACTCGGCGATAAGTATATTGATATTACGCTCGGCCGTTCGGGAGCAAAGCTCGAAGATGGCGGGTATTTGGAAGTGCAGGTTGATCCCGGCCTCGAGGAACTGACTGCGTCGGCTATCAAAACAATGAACACCATTCAGGATATCTCCGAAAAGATCAACCGTGGCGAGGGAACGATCGGCAAATTGATTACGTCGAACGAGCTGAATGAAGAGCTGTTGAAGACCGCCGCAAACGTTGAAACCATGACGAACAACATGATGAACGGCAACAGCGTCGCGGCAAAACTTATCAATGACCAGCAGATGGCGGGCCACGTTTCATCTCTTATAACCAATCTTGCAGAAGTCTCCGCCTCACTCAAGGAAGGGCGCGGCACGCTCGGCAAGCTGATCGTCGATGAATCTTTTTATAACAGCCTGAGTGCGGCCATTCGCCGGTCGGATTCCCTGCTTGCGCGACTGAACAATCCGCAAAGCAATCTCGGCAAACTCACCGGCGACGACGAGTTGTATAAACACATCGACCATAGTATTCTTTCCCTGGACTCTTTACTGATGGACTTTAAGCTGAATCCCGACAGATATGTGAAGGTGAGTGTATTCTGAGTGTTGCGGATGACGACCGGTTGTTTTTGAGATGGTGGGGTGACAGGTTATGCGGATGATTCTCTTCTTTTCGATTTTTTTCGGGCTCTTGCTCGTTGCGCACTGGTACACAGGACGCAGATTTATCAATAACAGCAGATTGCAGGGCGACAAAAAGAGATTAGCGTGGGTGTTGGTCGCTCTTATTTTCTTCCTTCCTCAAATTCCCTTCCTTTTCTTTCTCAATGGCGCACAGTCCGGAGTGCTCGACCTGCTTTCCCTCCTCGGGTTTGTCGTTATGGGGTTTCTTTCGCTGCTATTCACATTCATATTTCTGCGGGATGTGATGGTTCTGGTTGGTAAGGCTACGCGTTGGATTGGCCGCACAATGAGGGGAAGTGGAGGTGGAGAGATAGACCGGGAGCGGCGCAGGTTTATCATTCATTCGAGCAATATCGGCATTGCGGGCGTCGCGGCAGCTGCAACAGGGTATGGCTTCCATGAAGCCCGGCAGCGTGCAACAATAGAAGAGATTGACGTGCCGGTGGCGGGACTTCCTGACGGGTTCGATGGATTTCGCATTGTGCAATTCACCGATCTTCATATCGGGCCAACCATCAAGAGGAAATTTGTGGAAGGAATAGCTGAACAGCTTCAGGCGCTCAAGGGCGACCTGCTGGCGTTCACCGGAGATTTGGTTGATGGATCCGTGGCATGGCTGCGTGACGATGTTGCGCCTCTGCAAGAACTCACAGCGCCGTTCGGCAAGTTTTTCATCACGGGCAACCATGAGTATTACTCGGGCGTCGAATCCTGGGTGAAGGAAGCGCAACGCATCGGGTTTGATGTGCTTTTAAATGAGCACCGGGTTGTTGAGAGAAACGGATCCCGGATAATTCTTGCGGGGATTACCGATTACAGCGGAGGAGATTATGTTCCGGGCCACTTGTCAGACCCGAAAGCCGCCTTTCACAACGCACCCGAGGGCTTGAGGCGTATTCTTCTGGCGCATCAGCCGCGAAGCATTTATGCATCCATCTCTACGGGAATTGATTTGCAGATATCAGGGCATACTCACGGCGGCCAGTTCCTGCCCTGGAACTATTTTGCCGCCCTGAATCAGCCGTACATCAAAGGGCTGCACCGGCACGGAAATGCGTGGGTATATGTAAGCCGGGGAACAGGCTACTGGGGGCCGCCCTTGCGATTGGGGAACGCGCCCGAGATTACGGTGATTACGTTGAGGAACACAGAAAGAGTGTGAGGGATCAACAGAATGCGGGTGAGAACATTCTTATGCCGCATGTGTAAGTTGAGCAAGGCGGGAAATTTCTTCTCTTGAAGCAGGCCGTATGCACGTGCTGTTGGCTGTGTCAAAAACGTATGCCGCCAGGATTTTATAACTGTCATAATCAAACCGGTGATGTCCCTGTACTCGCAGCCGGTAGCTCCCGTCAGAATACGCAAAGCTGTACAGCAGGCACCAGTTATCCACTACAAACACCTCGCCGCCTTTTCCATCGTTGCTGCGTTCTTCAATAATAATTCCCCCTTCAAACGGCCATGCTTTGATGCGCCTTTCTTCAAACGCCAACTCAAGACGACGGTTGTACGTGAGCGGGTCTTCCAGTCCCATACAGGCACCGTGACAAAGGTGTAGATGGAATGAGAAACAGAACCGGTTTGTGCGCTCAAGGCCGAGCAGTTTCGGGCAGAGCATGTGTTCTTTTGCGGTTACAGAGAGGAATTCGCCAGCCTGAAGCTTCGTCTTGAAGATTGCCATGATCGGGTTGCCGTTTGCGGGATCAATTCTGGAGATCGCTTCCAGTGCTATGGCGTAGTAGCCTTTGTCCGTTGTTATCCTGCGGGCAACGATGATTCTTCGTTTCTGCCGGGACCGGATGTTGAACAGGGGCTTCAGGTCTTTGATCAGTTGGGATTCAAGCAGCAGCGCGCCAAGTTCCCCGGCAGTACACCGTGCTTCGATGTGTGATACCTGTTTGCAGAGTTTCTTCTCATCAGGCGATGAAAAATGTGAGCGCACGCGGGTGCGGATGGTTTTGCTCTTCCCAACATAAAGAAGTTCTCCCCCTATCCCATAAAAGAGATACACGCCGGGGGAGTTCGGAAGGTGATCAATCAAAACCCGGGAACGTTGGCGTGTCATGGCCAAAGAATATCAATCTCCCAAAAAGCTTCATTGCTGTACATCAAATGAGCGGCGCGCTCATTTGTGAAACGCGCCGCCACCGGTTATCATGAGCTTACTTTTGTCACCAGCGCCTGTTTTCCGTACACCATCCCAAGTACGGCTCCGCAAACGGTATAATCAATAAACCCGCAAAGGAACCATTTGAGCGCGAGCGAGTAGGGAATCGGCATTGCCCCATAGGTGCCGTACGCCATGGGAATCGCCATCAGCAGGCCTACATACATCCCGTAGCGTATTCCTTCCGAGACACCATTGCCCTCGTACCCCTTTGAGAAAATAAGAGTAAAGAAGAACGCAACGAAGAGGTAGACTACATAAAAAAGCCAGATCTTCATATCCGCCTCGGTACGCCATAAATTGGCTGTTGCCTCGTAGTCGCCTTTGAGCACTACCATATTGACGATAGCCTCGAGAACGGATAACACGACAAACACCGCTATCCAACCCGTGAGAAGCTTTTTGTTCATAGAGCCTCCAAATGTTGTGAGTAGGACCAGCGCTGCACCCAGCAACGCGCCGCAATGCTACAAAAGTTCACGGCAACTATCAAGTGGGCGGAAATCAAGCGGCACCGGTTGAGAGGCAACCGTGATTTCAGTATGTTTTAGGAAGGCTTACATTCACGAAAGGCAGGGGCCAATGGACGGAAAGAAAACACTACACTTACCCGATCTGGACGAACACGTGCTCAACGATGATCCCATTGTCCAATTTAAGGAGTGGTATCAGATCGCAGCCACAACAGGAGTTTCCCAGTATGATGCAATGGCCCTTGCCACCGCCTCTGCGGATGGTGTGCCGTCGGTAAGAATGGTACTCTTGAAGCAGGTTGATGACCGGGGTTTTGTATTCTTTACAAACTACAATAGCAGGAAGGGAAGAGATCTTGTATCAAATGCGCGTGCCGCTTTGGTATTGTTCTGGGTGGAATTGAACCGGTCAATACGCATTGAGGGAGCGGCATCACAAATTACCGGGGGAGAATCTGACGCATACTTTGCATCGCGCCCGCGCGACGGGCAGCTCAGCTCGCTCACTTCAGCGCAAAGTATGCCTGTGAAAAACCGTGAGGCACTGGATATGATGTTCGATGCACTCAGACAGCAATACGACGGAAAAACAATTCCGCGCCCGGAGCACTGGGGCGGATACCGGGTGAAGCCTGAACGAATTGAATTCTGGCAGGCACGCTTTGCAAGGCTGAATGACCGGATTGAATATGTATTGCAGGCGAACGGGGCGTGGAAAAAACAGCGGTTACAACCATAAACAAAAACAGGGGTTGAGCAAGCGCTCAACCCCATGCAGCATTCACCTCTATTTCTTTTTCTCCTTCTCCATCTTTTCCTTTTCGCGCTTCTGCTCTTCAGCAGTCCACGGCGGTACGACCCCGTTCATCCGTGCATAGGCAATGGACTGGCCAAGGTGCTCATGTTGATGAGCCCACGAATACATCAAAGCGCTACGCAGGGAGATCTTGTTTCCGAAGAAGTTGACCTCCTTCTCGAGGTCCGCGTCGGAGATCTTGTTGATGGTGCTTTTCAGGTGGTCAAACGATGCCTTGATTTTTTCCGCTATGGCCTTCTTGTCCGTAGTTGCTTTGTCCCAGGCATTGATGTCCATGCTCCACCCGGCACTTTCCGGCGGGTCGTAACCGGCGAGTTTCAAAATGATATAGTTCCCGAACGCAACATGCAGATACACTTCGCTGATTGAGCGTACACCCTCTGCAGGCCTCCAGGTGTATTTCTCCTGCGGTACGGCATCTTCGAGCGAGAGAACCTGCTTCTGGACGTCGTCAATCTGCTTCAGCAAATCGGCTTTGAAGCCCGTATGATGGTCAGCGTGAAGACTGACCGGACGTGCGAATGTTAGCACGGCAAGCGCCACAACAGAATACAACAGCAAGTGTTTCATGATAGAGACCTCCTGGAGGATGGAATAAGGGTGGTGAATTATGTGGTGCTGAAACTAGAGAGATTTCCCTTCTTCTGCAAGAGATTGCAGAACGGCCATATTTTCAATATCCTCGTGCATGTCTTCGCTCTTCTCGGTTTCGAGTATTTTGGGTGTGTCCACGAGGCGGGGGTCATTCATTAACATCCTGAATCCCGTTAAGCCGATTTTACCTTTTCCTATGTGCTCGTGTCTGTCCACTCTCGAATTCAGCCCGCGTTTGGAATCATTGACGTGAACGGCGGCAAGACGTTGCCATCCGATGATATCCTCGAATTGTTGCATTGTATCGCGCCAGCCTTCTTCGGAACTTATGTTGTACCCCGCCGCGAAAAGATGGCAGGTATCCATACAGACCGCCATCCGCTTCGCGTCATCAACTATGTCAATAATAGCCCGTAGCTGCTCAAAGCGGTAACCGATTGCGGTTCCCTGTCCGGCAGTTGTTTCGAGCGTGCTCAACACACGGACGCCTTGTGTAGCGTCATGTACAACGTTAAGGGATTCCGCAATTCGTTTGATACCATCCGCCTCTCCGGCGCCGACGTGTGCGCCCGGATGAAAGATCAATGCCTGCACGCCAAAAGAATCGCAACGCCGGAGTTCATCTGCGAATGCTATCCGGGAGTTTTCCAGTGTGGGGAGGTTGGTTGCGCAGAGATTGATAAGGTACGCTGCGTGGGCGACAACAGGCGAAATGGTTGATTTCGCCTCCACGGTTTTGTAGTTTGTGACGTCATCAGCGGTGACGGGCTTGCCGCGCCATTGGTTGTTGTTTTTTACGAACACCTGCATGGTTGTGCAGCCAATGCCCATACCGCGCGCAAACGCAGTATGCACGCCCCCGACGGTTGACATGTGTGAACCAAGAAGCAGTTTCATGGAATGAAGATACATAAAATTGAAATCCCAAACCTTAAATCCTACACCTCAAACCCCACGCCTGACATACTCCCGGCTGGTCATCGGCCTCATGTCCGGGACATCGCTGGACGGCATTGATGCGGTACTCTTGCGGCTAAGGGGAGCCGGTGCTTCGACGAAATTCAAACAACTGGCGTTTCATCATCAGCGCTTTCCACGCGGACTCAGGGGACTTCTCCTGAAAAGCTCGACTCCGCACTCAAGCAGCGTTGATGAGATTGCGCGGTTGAATGTTTTGCTTGCGCATCTTTATGGTGATGCCGCCAGAACAGTGTCAAAGAAAGCAGGCCTGCCGCTTTCGCGGGTTGATCTTATCGGCTCGCATGGACAGACCATCCAGCACCTGCCGAATTCCACAAGAATGTTCGGGAAGAGTATCAGCGCAACCCTTCAAATCGGAGATCCATCCGCTCTCGCCGCGCTCACCGGCGTTGTGACGGTCGGTGACTTCCGGCCGGCAGATATGGCGGTTGGGGGACAAGGCGCGCCGCTTGTACCGTATTTTGATTGGCTTGCATTCCGTTCGAAGGGGGAGAATCGCATACTCTTGAACATCGGCGGTATTGCCAACATTACCGTTCTTCCTTCGAATTGTTCTCCCGATGAGGTCACCGCGTTTGATACAGGGCCGGGCAATATGGTGATTGATGCGCTCATGCGGCGGTTCTACAACAGAGCATACGACAGGAACGGAACAACCGCATCGTCGGGTATGGTGATTCATGAGTTATTCGATTGGATGAAGAGGCATGCATACCTGAAACAGAAGCCGCCAAAGTCCACAGGGCGGGAAATGTTCGGGACAAAGTTTGTTGAAGCCTTACTGGAGCAGGCGCGTGGTTATGACCGGAAAGACATTATTGCAACGGCATCTGAATTCACCGCCTATGCCGTGTATGAGGGGGTCAAAAAGTTTGCGCTGAAGAAACATCAGGCGGGTCAATTAATAGTCAGCGGTGGCGGGGCAAGGAATAATTATCTCATGGCTGCGTTGCGGAGATACTTTGCGCCGGCAAAGGTACATTCCATTGACCGCTTCGGTGTTTCATCCGAAGCGAAGGAAGCAATTTGTTTTGCAATTCTTGCAAATGAGTGTATAGCCGGAAATCCTGCCAATATGCCGTCAGTAACAGGCGCAAAGAAAAAGATCATACTTGGAAAGATTTGCCGGCCATGAAAGTAAGAGTGTGTTTACCGAATGACCAATTCCTTCATGATATTCTCCGCACCGGCAAACTTATCCAAAATGAACAGAATGTAGCGCGGTTGTACTTTGACTGAAAGTAATAATCGCCAAGAACAGCCTCCCAGTTTCCGTCAAACGAACAACCGATCAATTCGCCTCTGCCGTTGATGACCGGGCTTCCGGAATTTCCGCCGGTAATATCCAGGTTGGCAATGAATGCAACGGGCACGTCATGCAATTTCGGATCGGCATACGTGCCGAAATCCTTGTGCAGCCAGAGGTCTTTCAGTTTTTCTGGAACAACAAACGGTTCTTCCCCGGTCTCCTTCTCCATGATTCCGCCCAACGAGGTCATGCTCGAATACGTGACCGCATCCTTGGGCTCCAATGGCTCGACGAGGCCATAGGTCATTCTCAGTGTACGGTTTGCATCGGGGTAGGTGGCGGTCAGGTTTTTCCATAACAGCCACGCTGCGGTATATATTGTGCGCATCCTGCCGATAGCCGTGTTGAACGCATTGACCTTTGCCGTAACCGGCGCCCGCTCCTCTGCCAGTGCAGACATGAAGGCGACGATGGGGTCGTCGAGAATGTCCTCTTCATCCTTCAATAACAGTTGTTCGCATGACGCCTTGGAGGTCAGTTTGCTGTCATCATACAGATCGTTCACATAATCCCGAACGCGCCGCTCTAATGCTGTACCGGTATTGTTTGCGGTAACCCTCCTGAGAGAATTGATTTCTTGCCCGACGGGTAATTGGGCGGATTTAAGCATCATTTGCACCATCATCTCCTTGTCAACGCGGAGATCAAAATCCTTGAATGTGGTTGCAAGAAAATCACGCACAGGGGCGCGTTCCTTTTCGGTGGGTTCGAGCGTTTTGCCGAGAGAGTCCTTTGGGAAGCCATTCGTATAGGTGATAAACCTGTTGGCGATTGCAAGCACCTCAACGGCTGTGGTAAAATTGGTATAGAAGATGTTTTTCCTGCTTACCGACTGCAGGTCTTTTGTCGCGTCGTCCATCTCCTTCAATAACGAGCCGTACTTTGCCTGACGCTCCGGTGATGAGGAAATCCATGCGGCGAACTCACCGTTCTCTTTCTTCTTGAGGTTCAGGAAGCCGGAGCGCTTCATTCCTTCAAGAATACCGATTTGTTTTTTGTAAGCGTTTGCTATACGGCGGTTTTTTGTCGCGTACTTGATTTGAATTTCACGGTCATCCTTCCCGATGCGTTCAACAACATCCATACGGGTCTGGTAGAGATCAATTGTTGCAGGCATGGTTTGATCGTGCGCAAGCTGTACGGCCGGGAATTCCCGGTAGCGATAGGTAGTACCGGGAAATCCCATAATCATGGAGAAGGTTCCCTCGATAGCGCCCTTTGATGATACGGGCAGAAACTTCCGGGGAGTGTAGGGAATGTTTTCTTTTGCATATTTGGCAGGTTTGCTGTTCGGCCCGGTATACGCGCGCATGAGCGCAAAGTCGCCCGTATGGCGCGGCCACATCCAGTTATCCACTTCGCCGCCATAGTTGCCGATTGCACTTGGCGGTGCATAGACGAGCCGGACATCCCTCAACACTTCAAACCTGAACAACGAAAACTTCACGCCGTTGTACAACTCCGATGCACGGTAGGTATAGTCTGAAGTTCCCCGCGCGTTTGCTTCAACGGTGCGCATCTGTTTCTGAATGGCTTTCGAGCGATCCTCCGCAGACATGCCATCGGTGACAACGGAAAGTACTTCGGTCGTGATGTCCCGTATCTCCGTGACGATCTCCGCGGTGTAGGAAGTTGACAGCTCTTCTTCTTTTGTCTTTGCAAGGAATCCGTTCTTGAGGTAGTCATCATGCACGGAGCTTAAGGATTGAATTCCCGCAAACGCAATGTGATGGTTGGTGATGATAAGCCCCTGATTTGAAATGAAGCCGCCCGTGCCGCCGGGCAGCAGGACGATCGCATCTGTGAGGCTTGTTCCGTCGGGATTAAAAATCTGGCTTGGGGTCAGTTCAAGTCCGTGATCCTTCATTTTTGCCAGAGGGAGTTTATCCACGGAGTCGAGCAACCACATTCCCTCATCCATCCACGTAGCAGCCGGGAAGAGAGCACATGTTGCAAGGAGGACAAAAGTTCCAAGGGTTTTTTTCATTGGAGTTCCTGAAAGGTAAAGTTGAACTGTATGGCCTGGATTTGATGGAAGTATGATAAGGGAAACGGGTGTTTTATTCAATAAACCGTTGTTTCCAGCCTTGCTTCTCCATCCTCATCAGCCTATATTATGACCCATGCGGCGGCGTTTTCGACATATAACAGCGATTCTCTTATTTGGCTATATACTGGCCGGGACACTTCTTGAGGTTGCGCATAACCACCGGCACGACATCCCGCTTTTTTCGCAGCATACGCTTGCGGCTCATGATTGCGGTGCGCATGAGCGCCATGTGCCGCTCGGCAAGATTCATGACTGCCTGGCGTGCACGCACTCCACCCAGCGCGTTGCAGTTGAGACAGCACCTTACATTGTCACCGACCCGACAGTTATCTCCTTTGCAGTTGTTCCTTCTTTCAACGAGCAGCCCGGCGAAGCGGATATCCTTCACTCCGGCAAACGCGGCCCTCCGCTACGGTTGTTGTAACCGTTCTTTCATTACACAACTCCTTTCTTATTAACCTTGTTCGCGTGTACTCATGTGCATGCCTGGGAGGGAAGCAATGTATTCTTGCCGCAAGAAATCGTTCTTGACGTTATGTGTGTTGTTCCTGCATATTCCTGCCGGAGCCCAGCAGGATACTACCGCAGTAACCGATTCCCTGCTCGTCCGGACTCTTCAAGAGCAAATGACCCCGCCACAACCACCCGTTGTTGTTCCGCGTAGCGTTCCATCAATCAACCCGGACATGAGTGTGGTGGGCGATATACGCGCATCCTATCTCACGCCGGCGGAACGCCATTTTGATTTGGAGTTCAGCGAGGCGGAGATTGCTCTTCAATCCGTCGTCGATCCGTATGGGCGAGCGGATTTTTTCATTTCAGTTGCACGTGACCCTGCAACCGGAAAGTTCGGGCTGGACCTTGAAGAAGCATTTCTCACAAGCCTTGACCTTCCCGCCGGCCTTCAACTGAAAGCTGGGAAATTCCGTTCAGCTTTTGGGAAAATCAATCCACTTCATCCGCACGTCCTTCCGTTTATTGATGTTCCGGCAGTATACCTGAATTACTTTGGCGATGAGGGATTGAACGACGAAGGCCTGTCATTGAGCTGGCTTGTTCCAAATCCGCTTGATTTCTATCAGGAGTTCACTCTTCAGGCGACCAGGGGCCCGGAAGACAATCCGGGGTTTGCCAGAAGCGCGGTGGATCGCTACCTCTATCTCGGACACCTGAAGAACTTTTGGGATCTTACCGAGAATGCAACGCTGGAGCTCGGTCTGAGCGCCGCCGCCGGGCCGAACGATGCTCTGTTTTCGACGTTTATCGGTGGAATAGATCTCACCTATAAATGGAAACCTCTGCAGTTCAATGATTATCAGTCTGTTGTACTGCAGGCCGAAGCTGTCTGGTGCGACAAAAAGATATCCGAACCAGAGAGGGTGAAATCCTGGGGGATGTATGCCCTTGCAACCTGCCAGCTTGAAAAGCGGTTATTCTTGACCGCCCGTTTCGATTATTCCAACCGTCCTGACGATGCATCGTTTGCAGAGCGCGGGTACGCGGGTATTTTTGGCTGGCAGGCGACTGAGTTTCAGAAAGTAGAGTTGGAAGTAAAGACTGCAAATTCAAATACTTTTTCCGATGTATCACAGGTGCTTTTGCGCTCGACCTTTACCATCGGCGCGCATGGCGCCCATCAGTATTAATATGCCAATGAAAACGGAGAACTCCATGATTATCAGAACACAGAGACTTCTTGTCTTTCTTCTTGTTGCAACGTTGCTGTTTGGAATGCAACAGCTTCATGCCGGAGATAAACTCAGCGTCGTTACCTCGCTCCCCGACCTGAGGAGCATTGCCGAAATTATCGGCGGCGACAACGTTGACGTCTTTGCTATAGCGACCGGCTATCAGAACCCGCACTTTGTGGATCCCAAGCCGAGCTATATCCTGAAACTCTCGAAAGCTGATATGTTTGTTACTGTCGGGCTCGACCTGGAAACGGGTTGGGTGCCAGCGCTTCTGAACAGTGCGCGGAACAGCTCTGTGATGAAGGGTGGGCCGGGATATGTTGATGCCTCCGTCAATGTGCCGCTGCTGCAGGTTCCCTCAAGCATCAACCGTGGGGAAGGCGACATCCATATCTTTGGAAACCCGCATTACTGGCTCGACCCGGTGATCGGGAAAGTCATTGCCCAAAACATTCTCAACGGCCTTGTGCGGCTCGATGGAAAAAACGAATCATACTACAGGGAAAACCTCAGGAAGTTCAATGACGGTATTGACGCAAAGTTGAAGGAGTGGACCGGGAAAATGCTTCCGTTCAAGGGGAGAAAAATCATCGCCTATCATAACGAGTGGGTGTATTTTGAGCAGAGATTTGGCTTACAGATCGCCGATTTTCTTGAACCCAAACCCGGTATTCCGCCGACACCATCACAACTGGCAAAAGTGATCACCGAAATGAAGCGCGAGAACATGAAGGTGATTATCACGTCGCCGTATTTTACTGCAGAGTCCGCGGAACTGGTAGCCCGAAATGCCGGAGGGAAAGTAGTGACGCTTGCGACCTCGGTTGGCGCAGAGCAAAGTATCAAAACCTATTTTGATCTGTTCGATTACAATATTGGGAAAATGACCGACGCGCTGAAATGATTTTGCGGGTCTTATAAAGCCTGCAGAAAGGAATGCACTATGCTGGATATGTTCACTCAAGAATTCATTTTTAACGCGCTCAAAGTCAGCATTATCATGGGGCTGCTGCTTTCGTATCTCGGCGTTCATGTTGTGGGAAGGGGGATTGTGTTTGTTGACCTCGCCCTGGGGCAGATCTCGATGCTCGGAGTTGCATTTGCCAATTACATGGAAGCAGACCCGACCGTTATTGCAATACTCTTCACCATGGTGGGGGCGTTTGTTCTTTCATTCATCAATGTGAAGGACAAGCGGCTCAAGCAGGAAGCCATTATTGGAATCGTTTATGCGGTTGCTTCGGCGGCGACTGTGCTCTTGATTTCCAAGGCTCCGCACGGTGAGGCGGATATTTCGGAAGTGTTATTCGGCAGCCTGTTCACGGTTACCACAACACAAATTACTGTTATGGCAATTGCCTTTGGCCTGGTGGGCCTTGTACACGGTATTTTCCGCAAACAATTTTTTGATCTCACCGAGAAGTTCGAGAACCGCCAGGCGGAACACATCGGGGTATTCAACATGTGGAACTTTCTTTTTTACCTTTCCGTCGGGCTTGCGATTGTGCTAGCCGTACGTGCCGGAGGGGTTATCCCGGTGTTTTCATACATTGTTGTGCCGCCCGTTTCCGCGATTCTGCTGGCACGCAAAAGCTCGGGCCTCGTGTTGCTGGCAATGCTGATCAGTGTTGCCGGGAGCTTCTTCGGGATCTATTTCTCAACGCATTTTGATTTTCCGGCGGGCTCTTCTGTGGTGGCCATGCTCGGAGCGATTTTTCTTGTTGCTTCGGTGATACGGCTGTTCAGAGGACGGACTGCGCAGCCATCCGGCAACTCTTAAGTATGCGGACGTGAATATGCGTTGGGTAGTGCAAGTGTTGCTGATTACCTCTGTTGCCGTCTGCGCCTACGCTGGCCAGCCGGTGACGAAATCCCTTTCGATCAAGAGGGAGGGATACTACAAGGCCGAAGCAACGTACCCGCAGTTTCAGGAACGCACACGGTTTGCAAGACACGTAAACAACACCGTTGTCAATTGGGCAAGGAAAGAGCAGCGCCGCTTTATCAACGCTTGCAAAAAAGCTATCGGTGAGATTGGCAAACCCATTGCACCGTACGAATACAAAGCGGATTACGTCGTGATGTATTCAGATTCATTACGGCTCATCAGCGTTAAGTTTGAAGTATATGAATACACCGGCGGCGCGCATGGAAATTTTGCCTATACGGTATTCAATATGGGCCGGGTAAAGGGAAAGGTGAAGCAATTGAGGCTTGCCGACTTCTTCGCTGCGGATACA
Organism: uncultured Chitinophagales bacterium; assembly: GCA_964633855.1. Lineage (GTDB taxonomy): Bacteria > Bacteroidota > Ignavibacteria > UBA10030 > UBA6906 > CAZWIN01. Next base: position 8,389 of record CAZWIN010000001.1, on the reverse strand, counting down.
ACGTACCGCACGCAGCTCGCTGAGACACTTCTGGCAAAACTGAGAGAGGACGACCGCGCTACGGTTGTGCGGGATGGGACCGTGAAGAACCTGACGAACGACCATCTTGAACTCTTCGTCGTCCAGCCGGATGGGCTTCTCTTTCTCTTTAACCCCTACGATGTAGGGCCTTGGTCATCGGGGGCAATACAAGTGAAGCTGAGTGTAGAGGAGTTGGGGGAGGGGTTTAACAGGAAAATGATTGGGGTTAACGATTGACACAGAGACACCGAGAGTGAAGAAGGTCTCTGCTTTGCATTAGGGCATATTATGAATCTATCCCTGCAGCGCTTTGTTCGACGTTGATTTCGAGATCAATACAGTCTTTCCCGTTCCATAGTTCATTGTAATCCCGAAAATACATGTGACAAAAATCGTCTGACATAAGTTAGTTGGAAACTCGGGCAAGACAATCTGCCAACTGGAAGACTTGCTGCTTGTTTTAAAGAACAGCCGCAGATTTACGCTGCACTGCAGGGAGGCCGTCGTCTTCATTTGAGAACGTTGTTGATAGCCACAATTGCATTTCTTTTGTTGCAGTCATACTAAGCCATTTTTGTTGTATTATGCAGCTCGATCTTTGGGTTTCTCTACTCTCCCATCACCGCATTAATCGCGACGACGTTCACAATATCTGCAACACTACAACCACGCGAGAGGTCAAACGCTGGTTTACGAAGCCCCTGAACAATCGGGCCCACCGCCTCGGCCCCGCCAAGCCGCTGGGCAAGCTTGTAGCCGATGTTTCCTGCATTGAGGTCGGGGAACACGAGCACATTCGCCCTTCCGCCTATGGCGCTTCCCGGTGCTTTTGATTGTGCGACCTTCGGAACGATTGCCGCATCGAGTTGCAACTCGCCATCGGCAAGCAGGCCGGGCTGTTTGGCGTTGAGCATCGCCGTTGCCTTCTGCACTTTGTCAACAAGGGGATGGCTCGCGCTTCCCTTTGTGGAGAACGACAACATCGCAACGCGTGGTTCTTCGCCGGTGAGCCGCTTGTGGTTTTCTGCTGATGATATGGCAATATCCGCAAGTTGTTCTGCAGTCGGATCGGGAACAACGGCGCAATCCGCGAAGGTATATGCCTGGTGGGGGAACACCATCAGGAAAAAGCTGGAGACAACACTAATGCCGTCGTTCAACCCGATCACCTGAATCCCCGCGCGCAATACGTCGCCGGTCGTCGAAAGCGAACCCGCCACACTTCCGTCCGCCATTCCTTCCTTTACCATCATCGCACTGAAAAAAAGCGGATTCAGTAGTTGTTTCTGTGCGTCTTCGAACTTCAATCCTTTTGCTTTCCGCAGGTTGAAGAACACATGAGAGAAATCACTGAGCTTGTCTGACTTCTGCGGATCCACCAGCCGTATTCCCGAGAGCGGCGTGGTGATTTTTTTTGCCACGTCGACGATTGCCTGCTCGTTTCCGACAAGAATCGGTACTGATATCCCTTTATCAACAAGTTGGCGCGCCGCCTGAATGGTGCGTTCATCGGTCGCATCAGGAAGAACCACAGTTTTTTTCAAAGATTTGGCTTTTGCCAGAACGCTGTTCATCAGATCGGAGGGCATCATACACGTATTGTTGGTGATTGGAACGTATCCGGATTGCGAATGAAGATACAAAAGTAGGGGAAAGTCTGCTACAACACAGGCCGGAGATCGTGTATTGGGTCTTGAGCACTATTTTTTATCCCGCCGGGATACTGTTTAGTGGCTGATTTCTCCCTCCATTCACCTAAACCCGGGTGTGACTAAAATGGCATAGTTTTCAGCCTTTAATCGGTCGAGTAATTGAATTAAAAAGAATTAACGCCCATTTCTTTGCTTTTCGTGCACCTTCTGGATAGATTAGCACCGCTTTTCATATGCACTTTTTGTCAGACACCCCCTTGAAAAAAGTTTACGTCGAAACATACGGTTGCCAGATGAACGTGGCGGATTCCGAACTGGTCGGAGGAATTCTCTCGAAGGAGGGCTATACCTTCACCGGAGAAATCGCCGAGGCGGATGTGATTCTGGTGAACACGTGTGCCATAAGAGATAATGCCGAGCAGCGGATTTACGGGCGGCTGGGGTTGTTTCATGCCTACAAAAAAAGAAAACCCGATTTGATCGTCGGAGTCCTTGGCTGCATGGCAGAGCGCCTGCGCAAGGAGTTGATTGAAGAAAAGAAGATGGTTGACCTTGTGGTCGGGCCGGATGAGTACCGCAAGCTTCCCGAGTTGATGGAGCAGGCATACGAAGGCGAAAAAGGGATAGCCGTACGCCTCTCACGCGTTGAGACCTACGACGATATTGAGCCATTACGCACCGACGGCATCAGCGCATGGATCTCTGTTATGCGCGGCTGCGACAAGTTCTGCACATTCTGCGTCGTGCCGTTTACGCGCGGCAGGGAACGAAGCCGTTCGCTTCACAGTATTGTTGAAGAAGTGAAAACGCTTGCAGCACGCGGCTTCAGAGAAGTCACACTCCTCGGCCAGAATGTCAACTCGTATCTTGATGGCACGCACGACTTCGCAGACCTGATGCACGGTGTCGCAGAGGTTGACAGCGATATTCGTGTCCGGTTTACCACATCACATCCGCAGGATATGTCGGACAAACTGATTGCAACGATCGCGCGCCATGACAATATCTGCAAGTATGTACATCTTCCCGTTCAATCCGGCTCCAACCGGATTCTCGAACTGATGAACCGCACCTATACCATTGAACATTATCTCAGCCTGGTGGAAAAAATCAGAAAAGCGATCCCCGGTGTCAGCCTCAGCACAGACCTCATTTCCGGCTTCCCGACGGAATCAGAGGCGGAACACAGAATGACAATGGATTTGATCCGTGAGGTGCAGTATGACGGCGCCTACACATTCAAATATTCCCCGCGTGAAAACACCAAAGCCTGGAACATGGCCGATGATGTTTCGGAAGAGGTAAAGGGCCTGCGTGTTTCGGAGATTACCACGCTGCAGCATGAGATTTCTTCCCAGCGTAACCAGATGATGGTGGGCCGCACGGAGAGAATTCTTGTTGACGGCCCGAGCCGGAAATCGCAGGCGGAGTTCACAGGACGAACAGATACAAATAAGACCGCAATTTTTAAGTGGGGGAATGAGAAGGCGGGGGATTACATAGATGTGCGGATAGAACGCGCAAATTCAGCAACCCTCTTTTCTCAACGGATTAATGCTGCGACATCCGGCCCACCGGTCAGTGAAGTGGCATAAGGAATTCTCGTAATGAAATACGTTCACATTGCTTTGATGGTCTTGATTGTTTTCAGCGGAACCTCCGCTTATACTCAGGAGCAACCGCCGGTGAATCAATACGTCGCCATGATTGAAAGCGGCCAGACCGACCCGGTAAAATCAGAACTCCCGACATTGCTAGCCAAGTATCCCAACAATCCCGGCGTGCTCTATGTGAAGGCCCTTCTTACGCCCGAAGGTGCAGAGGCGGTCCGCATTTATCAGGGAATTGTGGACAACTACCCGAAGAACGAATGGGCGGATGATGCGCTGTACAAGGTCCATCAATTCTATCAAGCCATCGGTTTGTACAGAACGGCAGAGTTGAAACTGAATCAGCTTAAGAAGGAATATCCGACTTCAAAATACCTTCTTACCGGTGGAGAGGTAGATACAAAGAATCTTCCGGAAGAAAAGGAAACAACATCAAGTGCGACCGGAAACGTGCAGGTGAAGACGCTTGTGCAGGGACAATTTTCGCTCCAGGTGGGCGCCTACACGACCACGGTAAATGCGGAGAAACAGAAATTGTTTTTTGAAGACCTCGGATATCCCGTTGAGGTTATCAACAAGGTGAAAGACGGGCGCTCACTCTTTACTGTCAACATCGGCAATTTTACAACATACGATGAGGCAAAAGCAGGAAGCGCCGAGATCAAGAAGAAATACAACATTGATTCATTTGTGGTGACAAGATAAATGCAGGGGTCTGCTCTACATAGATCCGTGCCTGTTCAGGCAGAGAACCATGGCATCCTCGGTGAGTCTGTGGAGATGAAAAAAATTACCGAGGTTATAGAGCAGGTTGCACCAACTGATATTACCGTACTCGTCACGGGTGAAAGCGGTGTCGGCAAGGAGGTCATTGCCCGCGCAATTTATGCTGCAAGCAACCGCAGCAAGAAGCCGTTCATTACCGTGAACAGCGCGGCAATTCCGGAAGGGATTATCGAAAGCGAATTGTTTGGCCACGAGCGCGGGTCGTTTACCGGTGCATCGGAACAGCGGAAAGGGTACTTCGAGCTTGCGGATGGCGGCACAATTTTTCTCGACGAGATTGGCGAGATGCCGCTTTCCGCGCAGGTAAAGTTCCTCCGCGTGCTGGAGAACGGCGAGTTTCTACGCGTCGGTTCTTCCACGCCGCGCCGGGTGAACGTCCGGGTGATTGCGGCAACCAACAAGGATCTTGAAACCGAAGTGCGGAACAACCGTTTCCGTATGGATTTGTTCTATCGCCTGCGCTCCGTGAATATCCATGTGCCGCCTTTGCGCAACAGGCCCGGAGATATTCCCGTGCTCTTCCGGCACTTTGTGGAGGAATTTACACAGAAGAACAACGTGAAGTTCGGCGGCATTTCCGATGAGGCGCTTCATCTTCTTCAAACGTACCACTGGCCGGGCAATGTGCGGGAATTGCGCAATGTTGTCGAGAGCATGCTCGTTATTGAAAGCGGAAAACGCATAGAAGCGGAGAATGTCTCGCGCTATTTGAAAGATTTTCCGGCGTTCACGGGTGAGAGAAACCTCCCGGTGCCGATGAACAAAAGTGTTGAGCAGGCAGAGCGGGAGCTTATTCTGCGGGCACTGTTTGATATCAAGAGTAATATTCTTGAACTGCGAGACTTGCTTGCCGAGCGCTTGTCAACACTTGAGACGCCTGCTGCTGCCGCACAACAAGCGGGTGGCCTGAAGGAAGCGGAAAATATCCCATCGCTGAAGGATGTGGAAAAGAATGCTGTAAAAGAGACTCTCGAGCGCTTCAACTATAACAGGCGTGCCGCGGCGCGGGCGCTGAATATCAGCGAACGGACACTCTATCGCAAAATCAGGGACTTCGGGCTTTGACCGTATCAACGACATCGTGGTTGTTTGCCTGGTGCTGCATTGTGTTTCCGGTATTTTTTATGACAGGATGCCCGTACTCGTTTACGGGGGCATCAGTTCCTTCGCATTTGAAGACGGTTGCCATACCGCTTGTTGACGATCAATCGGGATTTGGCGCTGCCGGGCTGCGCGAGAAGTTCACCACGGAGCTCACGAATTTATTCATCCAGGATAACAGCCTGGAGGTTGCAGATCGCACCACGGCGGATTGCATGCTGGAGGGGGTGATCATGTCGGTGAGCGATGCGCCGTCCGTGGTCGGACAGGGTGAGCAGGTAAGCAAGCGCCGCATCACAATATCCGTGAAGTGTGTTTTTCAGGATTTGAAATTGCGGAAGAAGGTCTGGGAGAAAACGCTCTCGAATTGGGGGGACTACGATTCTGGAGGGGGAGTTTCGCAGCGTGAAGCGGGAATTCAAGAAGCGATAAAAAAGTTGACGGAAGATATTTTGCTCGAAACAGTGTCGGGCTGGTAACACGGCGGTAAACGAATGTTCAACACCATCATCATACACAACGTGAGGTTTTTCAAATCTTCATCATGGACCAATTGATTCTGATTTCGTACGTCTTCTCACTGACAGTCCTGTTTATTTTCGGGTCGCACGGGTTCATCATGATTTACTATTACCTGAAGTTCAGGTCGAAGCGCCCAAAGGATGCGCCAGCGCTTGAACATTACCCGACGGTGACCGTACAGCTTCCCGTGTATAATGAGCTCTACGTTGTTGGAAGGCTCATTGATGCCTCGTGCAAAATGGTGTACCCGAAGGAGAAGCTGGAAATCCAGGTACTGGATGATTCCACCGATGAAACCGTCGGGGTTGTTGCCGGCTACGTTGAGAGATACCGCAAACTCGGTTTCGATATTCATCATATCCGCAGGGGAAACCGCGAGGGGTTCAAGGCGGGAGCGCTCAAGGCGGGGCTTGCCATCGCGCGCGGCGAGTATATTGCCATCTTTGATGCTGACTTCGTGCCCAAGCCGGATTTTCTTCTGAAAACGGTTCCTTTCTTTGCCACGGATCCGACCATCGGAATGGTGCAAACACGGTGGGAACATCTGAACTCCGATTACTCCCTGCTGACGCGAACCCAGGCAATGGCGCTTGACGGCCATTTCGTTATCGAGCAGGCAGTAAGGAATAAAGTCGGCTTCTTTATCAATTTTAACGGTACAGCAGGCGTCTGGCGCAAGGAATGCATTATTGATGCCGGCAACTGGCAGGCGGATACCCTTACGGAAGACCTTGATTTAAGCTACCGCGCCCAGTTAAAAGGGTGGAAGTTCAAGTATCTGAATAACGTCACTTCGCCGGCGGAGCTTCCGTCGGAAATTAACGCGCTCAAATCACAACAATTCCGTTGGACGAAGGGCGCTATTGAGACCGCGCGCAAGATGCTGCCTTCGGTCTGGCGGTCAGGCTTGCCGTTGCGGGTGAAAATTCATGCGACATTTCATCTTACCAACAATTTGGTGTTCCCGTTTATCGTGCTGGCGGGTTTTCTGAATGTCCCATTGGTGTTTATCAAACACGCGGGAATGCATGAGACATATTTTACATTTATGTCGGTGTTTGTCTTTGCCTTCATCGGTTCATTTCTCTTCTACCTTTTCTCTCAAAAAGACGTGTACTCGGATTGGCGCAGGCGGATATTCTTATTTCCAGTGTTTATGGCGGGAAGCATGGGCTTTGCCGTAAACAACAGCCGTGCCGTTATTGAGGGATTGTTCAAAAAGAAGAGCGAATTTGTCCGCACGCCGAAATACAGCATCAAAGACAAGAAAGATTCCTGGACAGACAAAAGTTATGTGCCGGTCAAAATCAGTTCCACTGTTGTCGTGGAAATAATTCTTGCAATTTATTGTCTCTTTGGGGTTGCATCTTCGATTTATTTTTTGGAGATTGCGGCAGTTCCGTTTCAACTGCTGTTCTTCCTCGGATTCACATGGGTTTCGGTGCTTTCACTGAAACACGCATGGATCGCCCGACAGATGCAACTACGCAAAGGAGGCTAGCGCTCGTGTTTTACCACCAGGAGTCCGCCAAGTACATCCCTCCGATGGAGGCCAAGCTTGCAAACAACCCGAAGTTTCCGCCATTTGCGCGGTTGGCGTCGTATTACCTAAAGGAAGGCAAACCGGAAAAAGTGGTGGAGGTATGCCTTGCCGGATTGCGCTTCTTCCCGGAGTATCCCACAGCACACCTGATTTTGGGGAAAGCCTATGAACAACTCGGCAGAACGGTTGAGGCAATGCTGGAATACCGCAAAGTACACCGTGCCCTCCCGGATAACCCCGCGGTCTTGTCTTTATTGAGGAATATTGAACAGCGGGAACAGGAAGCATTCAAAGCGTTTGCCGAAGAACGTGCCAACAAGCTGAAAGAGCGGCGGAATACGCTGACGCTGGAGGCATATACGGCACGGCAGACATCCGCCAATGACAGTACAACCGATTTTCTTCTTCAGCGTTTACACCAGGCAAAGCAACCTCCGACGCCCAGTACAGAGCAGTCGCCGGTTGAGCAAGCGGGAGAGGACAGGCGCTCCGCTCCGAGAATTGTCACAGCAACCCTTGCGGAAATCTATGCGAATCAGGGAGAATATCGCGAGGCCCTTGAGGCCTACAGGAAGTTGAAAGATCAACACCCCGACCAGCCGGATCGTTACAACAAACGTATTGCCGAACTGGAGGAGGTTGTGCAGCACGCGGAGCAAAAATCCTGACAGTAAAGAACACACGATTGTACATCAACAAAAAAGCCTCTTCTTGTGAAGAGGCTTTTTTGTTACACAAAACCGGCTGATCTTTACTTGATTTTGCTTACGAACTTGGTCAGTCTTGACTTGTTGTTCGATGCCTTGTTGGGATGAATGAGGCGCTTGGCGGCAAGCTGGTCAAGCATCTTTGTGGTCTTCTTTAATTCAGCCCGGGCCTTATCCTTATCGGTTGCTGTACGCACCCGTTTGATTGCGGTCTTCAAGCGGGAGAGGGCCTGCTTATTTCTGGCAGCTTTACGCTTTGCTGAGCGTGCCCGTTTTTCGGCTGACTTATGTTGTGCCATCTGGGTATCCTACAGATAAGAGGGTGATTACAAAATGCTTCAATTGGGCTATCAAGATAGCCAAAAAGGGGAAGAAAGTCAACGCGCAGATTGCCTTTCAAGGTCAGTCTGATTATATTTTGTCAGAAAATTCAAAAACTCACCCGTG